>DZBA01000026.1:14085-16941 GCA_022729775.1 Anaerolinea thermophila
AGAACAGGAAGAAGCGAGCCGCTCGCAAGCCATCCTGCAAGCGGTGGCGGATGGCGTCCTTGTCACTGGTGCGGATAATGATATTACCTTTGTCAATTCATCCATCGAGCAGATTCTTGCTGTCAAGCGGGATAACTTATTGGGCAGTTCGCTTGAAGCCTTTGGCGGTTTGTTCGGTAAATCTGCCATTACATGGACAGCCACCATCCGCCATTGGTCTGAGGATCCATCTTCCTATCAATTGGGCGATTCGTACGCAGAAAAACTGGAATTGGAAAACGGGCGCATCGCGCTTGTCCACCTTTCCCCGGTTATTTTGCAAAACGATTTCCTCGGCACGGTGTCCATCTTCCGCGACATTACGCATGAAGTGGAAGTAGACCGCTTGAAATCGGAATTTGTCGCAACGGTCAGCCACGAGCTGCGCACGCCGATGACCGCCATCAAAGGATATATAGACTTGCTGACGATGGGCGCAACCGGCGCGCTGAACGAAAACCAGATGCACTTCCTTGATGTGGTCGGCAATAATATCGAACGCCTGAACGCGTTAGTGGACGACCTGCTGGATATTTCGCGCATCGAAGCCGGGCGCATCATCCTTTATTCCCAGCCGGTAAATTTGCGCGAGATTGCCGAAGAGGTCATCTCTGACTTGCTAAATCGCTCACAAAATGAAGATAAACGCATGGCAATTTCACTGGAAGCGCCTAGAAATGTTCCGCTTGTGCTGGGAGATGCGGCGCGTGTCCGTCAAATACTTGGCAACCTTGTAGACAATGCCTATAATTACACCCCGCCGAACGGCACAATACAGGTTGTTATTCAGCAGGTGGATGGTGATTTGCAAGTGGATGTACAAGACAATGGCGTGGGCATCCCATCGGAAGACCAAGCGCGAATCTTTGAGCGCTTTTATCGCGGTGAACATCCCTTTGTCCTTGCGACGCCAGGCACTGGGTTGGGCTTGCCCATCGTCAAACAACTGGTCGAAATGCACAACGGGCATATCTGGATGAAGAGTACGGGCGTGCCGGGCGAAGGAAGTATTTTCTCCTTTACCATGCCCATCTATAAATAAATGGAGCATTGAATGGCAAGGATATTAATAGCAGAAGACGAACCCGACATCCGCGACCTTGTGGCGTTTACCTTGCGCTTTGCAGGGCATGAGGTTACCCCAACTTCCAACGGTGAGGAGGCTTTCAATCAGGCATCTCAAGTCATGCCAGACTTGATTTTAATGGATGTGCGAATGCCGAAGATGACCGGCTATGAAGCTTGCCGCGCGATGAAGGCAACCCCCGACCTGAAACATATCCCGGTGGTGTTCCTCTCTGCAAAAGGGCAAGACTCCGAAATTCAGACGGGCTTGGATGCTGGCGCGGAAGAATACCTGCTTAAGCCTTTCGCCCCTGACCAATTGGTGCAGCGTGTGAAAGAAATACTGGCAAAATTTGGAAAATAAATGAGCGCAATTATTATTGACGGTTCGATGGTGCATTACGAGGCATTGGGACGCGGACGCCCCATTGTCTTTCTGCACGGCTGGGTCGGCTCATGGCGTTATTGGATCAGCGCCATGCAGGTCGCATCCACATCGTTCCGCGCGTATGCAATAGACCTCTTTGGTTTTGGAGATACCCCGCGAGACCTCTCGCGTTATTCGCTTGAACGGCAGTCCGATTTGATTAACCGTTTCCTATCCGAAATGGGAATTGGAAAAGTCGCTTTAGTTGGGCATGACCTCGGCGCGCTGGTTGGATTCCATTATGTGCAGCAATATCCCAAAAGCGTAGACCGTATGATGGCAATCAACTGCCCATTGGACTATAGCCAGATTAACACGCGAATGCGAACCGCATCCCCAGCCGAATTGGTGGATTGGCTTTCTGTGCGCACGCCCGAAGCGACATCGGCGCTTTCTGATGCAGCCAAAGCCGACCCGCAGGCAATTGCCACTTCAATGGCGGGATTGCAAGCCCATAATATATTCACCAACGTCCGCAACCTAGGCGTTCCCTGTCTTTTTGTGCATGGCTCCAGCAACCCCGCGATTTCAATTCTCCCGCCGGACAAGTTCGACGATATGCTGCCGATGCACATGCATCAGGTCACGCTCGATGGTGTGGGACATTTTCCGATGGTCGAAAATCCCAGCCAATTCAACCGCCTGATGACAGACTTCCTCGCGCTCGAATCGGGGATTAGTCCGCGTGAGTTGCAGATGAAGGAAGAATGGAAGCGCAGGGTAAGGTAAAAACTCAGATTTGAAAACGGGACTATTTTGTAAATAGCCCCGTTTTTTGTTCCATGCTCATGGGGTAAAATATGCATTCATTCTCAAACGTATCAATGGAGTCTTATGTCTTTGCATTATCTGGTTACAGGCGGCGCGGGATTTATCGGTTCGAATTATGTCCATCGCTTGCTCTCGCGCGGCGAGAAAGTCACGGTTTACGATAACCTCTCGCGCACCACGCGCAACATCGAATGGCTGCGGCAAACCTTCGGCGCGGATTCGTTCCGCTTGATTGTGGGCGATGTGCGCGACGCGGAAAAAATCCGCGACGCGGCGAAAGACGCGGATGTGATGGTTCATCTCGCGGGGCAGGTCGCGGTCACGACTTCGGTGATTAATCCGCGTGATGATTTTGAATCCAATGCGCTTGGCACGTTCAACGCACTGGAAGCCGCGCGCGCATCGGGTAGAAATCCCATTTTCATTTATTCATCCACGAACAAAGTCTACGGCGGCATGGAGGAAGTGGAACTGTTTGAAGAGCCGACGCGCTGGCGTTATAAAGATTTAATTCATGGCTGTCCCGAAACGCAGCCGCTGGATTTCCATTCGCC
>DZBA01000308.1 GCA_022729775.1 Anaerolinea thermophila
CAGAGTCCGCGGGGGGGGGGGTGTATTCGGGGCGCGATTCGCGGATCAGTTCGGGTTGGGAGGGTTTGCGTTTGGGCATAGGGTGTATCCTAATGGTACAGACGCAAAATATTGCGCCTGTACGATGCAATGCGGCGCGGATTATTTATAAAATGTATCATCCTTCCAATTTTGCGGATTGGTAAGGATGTATTTGCTGATTCGTTCCTGTTCCGCAGCATTGCGGATCACGTGATCGTGGTATCGCGCCTGCCACGCAAAGGGAATATTGTTCTGCCGCGCGAATTTTGTCACGCCAATTTTATATCCGCGTACGATGGACGCCAGGTTTTGCGATTGGGGTCCGAAACGGTTACGGGGTTGGGGTGGTAGAGACGCAAAATCTTGCGTCTCTACGGTTGCCACGGCAATACCCGTTTTATTAATCACCACCACCCCATGCGTATGATTCGGCATCACCACAAATTCGCCCAATTCGACAAACGGAAAATGCGCGGGAATTTCGTCCCAGCAATCCTGCGCCGATTGCCCCAATGGGGATAAATTCATTTTGCCATCCACGACCCTGCCGAAATCATGGGCGCGGTTGGCAACGCAAATAGTGACAAAATACGCGGCATTGCTGGAATAATCCCATGCCGCCCAGCGTGCGCTGGGAATGCGATATTTATTTTGGAATTTCTCCATATTTTTATCCTATCCATTCCACAGTACAGACGCAAAATATTGCGTCTCTATCCCAAATCATCCCAAATCATCCCAAATTCAATCGCGTATTTCGCGCATCGTGTCCGCGCATCTTCTTTTGAATGTAATCATTAAAACGCTTTTGCAACTCATCCACCGTGGTGGGCAAACCGCCAGTTTTCAAAGCCTCCAGCAGCGCATCCACTTCAAGGGTCAGCGACTCAATTCCGTGGAAGGCTTGCGAAGCGGCATGTACAAATCCAGCGGGGATGGCAGCGTCTTCATCCGCTTGCGCCAGAAACGCCTCAATCGGCTTGCGCTCTTTGGCAGACATCGCATCCAGGCTGTGCTTCACCGTCTCACTGCCCAGGTTGGTACGCAGCGCCTGCCGCCAGCGAATCAAGGTTTTGTCGAGCAAGTCATCCAGCAGCTTGAGCGTTTTATCCGCGCTGACGCTGGTGTTCTTTAATGAAGGACGTAAATTACAGGATGGGCAGGTGGGCGAATCCTTCAACACACCTTCGTGGAATTCGCGGCAGGTGGGCAAATTTTTGATGGACTGTTTCCACGCGCCCAACTCCGACCCGCCGCCTGATCCCAACAAATCAATTTCGACCAGCGCCTCGAGCGCTTTTAAACGCGCATCGTCATAGAGCTTTCTGCGCTGGTCATCGGCTTTGGTACCCAGCGTTAACTGGCGGTGTAACTCCGCGTACACGTTCATGTACTCGGCTTTCAGTTTTTCCAATTCGCGCGTCAGGGCATTCGGCTTGATCTGCTTCTCGCCTTTCGCCAAATGACGCAGGTCATCCAGCAGGGCTTTGCGCTGCGCTTCGGCGCGTTCCACCCAGGCATGGTCAGCGGGCAGGTTGGCTTTCGCCTCCGCAAGATACGCGGTCAACGGCTGAATCTGCGAAACCAGATCAACCAACTCCGCCGCCTGTTCCACCCGTTCGTGGTCGCCGATCCCATTCTTGATATCAGAAGGCGCGAACTTCAAATTTCGCAGTTTGCCAACCGTGTTGAACTTGCTCAGTTCTTCCAGGAATTTTTTATATCCGCGCAAGCCCGCCAGCAACTCGGATGATTTCAACGAGACGCCAGTTTCATCGCTTCCGACAACGGTTCCCTTTTCCACGATCATGGTTGGGCGGTCGGTGAATAGCGGCGTGTTCCAAACAATCAAACTGGATTGCACACGGCTTTCGAGTCTTGCGGTCTGCTCCAGTTGCGCGTTCACCTTGCTTTGCAACTGTTTCACCGCCTCCTCGCGTGTATTTTCATCGCGGATCAAACCAGGCTTCAAACCAAGTCCCTCAAAAATACTTGTCCAAAGCGGCAGGGGCAGTGTGCGCGGGCGTTTGTAGAAACGGAAATCCACCAAGTCTTTGAGCGCCCTCGTCACAACCTGATTCAAGGTGTTGGCATCCAAATCCTCGCGTCCATCCACGTTCAAGACAATGTCACCGTTATAGACCAGCGCCAGCAGAATCACCACCACCCATTCTGGTTCAAGATGGAAGAAGATATCCTTCTCGATGGGGATAATTCCGCCCGCCACGATTTCGATCAACTCGCCGCGGTTCAAAACCTGACCCTCGGGCTTGGTCGTCAAAACCTGTAGGAATTTTTCTGCATAACGAGATTCGTACGGGCGAATATTGCCTTCTGAATCAATCAGTTCCAAACCTTCCAAAACGGTGGTCGCCAAATTTGTGCGGCTGCGTCCGCCGAGATGATAAATCGCATCCATCGCGCTTGCCGCGCGCGCATTGTCCGCGATCATCTGTGAAGCGCGTTTGAAAGTTGGGTATTCGGGATAGCGTTCCTCAAAATCGGGCGAGAGCAAATCCGAAGCGATCAAGCGCAGCAACTCTTCTGTAGTTTGGCTGGCGGTATTCTTTGCGCGCTTCAATACCACGCTGACAGGTTCTTTCTTGCCCTGATAGGTGATTTGCAGGCGTTCGGTCAAATTCTCGCGCAGCCAGCGCAGCAGTCCGCGTAAATATTCATCCGCTTTGTTGGCGTATTCCTGGCGGTATTCGGTTGACTCATTCGCAAGCGCCTTTGCCCCTGCATACAAACGAACTTTATGCTCGAAGGCTTCGTCCAACTTGGTCAACTCAAGTATCACTTCATCGGATTTATGGTCATCGTGATATTTGCGATTGAAGAATGGCGGCAGCCAGTACAGGTAAAAATCGCGTGGCGGCTGGGCGGTACTGCGTTCGTCGGGCGCGCCGAAGAACAAATAGCCTGGTCGGGTTACTTTATGTTCTCCCCACGGCAATTCATAGAACCAGATGTTGTAATTATTGACATAAGTTGTATCGCTCAAGTTCAAGGTTTGGCGCAAGGCGTCGAAGAAATAATTATTGAGATCAGATTTCTCCATGAAATCGCCGCGCTCGTTGATCTTGGCGTCAAAGTCCACGACCTTCTTCAAGTCGAGATAATACTGCCCATTCTCGGCGTTGTGAGTCAGGAACTGTCCCTGCACCGTTTTCATAATCTCGCGTAGCGCAACCTGTACTTGATCCAGCAGGAATTCGCCAGACGCTTCGGGTGTGCGGACATATAAACAAAGATTATCGCGCAGTTCCTCTGCGGTCACGCCCAGCGAAACAAAAATATCACTGGTGGTCAGGCGGTGAACGCTCAGGGCATGGATAATCCGCGTTGCCATCGGTCGCAGTTGGTCGCGGGTATAAGCATTCTTGATGCGCCCTTCGAGTACGCCGCTTTTCTCGATCACATCTGCAATTCCTGGCGTACTTCGCAGGCTGGCATTCTCACGCAGAACAGACCAGTAGTCATCATACGAGATGAGTCCAGGCTCTTCGGTTGGCACTTCCTTGTCCATTAATTGGCGCATTGCCAGGCTGAACGTTTTCAGCACTTCGCGTTTCTCAGCAATTGAAATTTGCTCGAAGGTGGCAATGTAGGCGGGGTGAATGGGGAACAGGCTTGCAAATTCAGGCAGACGTTCAGCGAGTTGTTTATAAGTTGGCGCAAACTGGCGTAAATGCTCAGTGATCTGCGCGAGTTGCTTATTTGTTTTCTTGAGCAGCCTGTTGGATACCACGTAGGCAATATCTTCCTTTGCAATCCGAACCTGCTCAAAGCGGTCACGCACGCGGCGCAACTGTTCCGCCACAAAGGCAAAGCGTGGCGAATCAAATAGGGTCTCCTGCAAGCCGCCCACAAATCGAAACGGTGTGCTGGTTGCCACTTCTCCCAATTCGCGCAGAAAGCCCAAGTCCAGGATCAAAGCGCGTTGCTCCCGCGAACGAAGATAATCCAACAGTTCATCAACAACCAGCAAAATTCCCTGCTCTGGATATTTCTTTTGGAATTCCGCCATTGCTTCAATAATGGCATTCTTATTATTTGTGATCTTGTCCGCTGGCGGGAATTTATAAGGTGTTTTCCACTTTTTGAGAGCCGTTTCCAACTCGCCGAGCAAAATATCCCGCAGGCTGGAAGTCACCCCGCCAATTTCCACTCGCAGGACTTTGAATTTTCCCGCAATTACCTTCGA
>DZBA01000027.1:0-1395 GCA_022729775.1 Anaerolinea thermophila
GTCTCTACTTCTGAATTCCAGTCTCTACTTCTGGAATTCCCCAGTCTCTGCTTCTGAATTCCAGTTTCTACTTCTGAATTCCGCAGTCTCTACTAGACTTCCAGTCTCTACTTCTGAAGTTCCGACTTCTGAATTCCGCAAGTAGAACTTGCGGAGTCCGCTAGGGACGGGTTCCGTTTGCGACATAATCAAGAATTTGTTCGCGGGTCATGCCTTTGAAGCCGAGATGCTCGAGCGTGATTCCATGCGCGCGATAATCGAATCCGGTGTACACAGCCAAAAGGTCAATCATCGCGGTTGTGACCGGGGTCGGCACGCCGACCAGTTTGCCCAATTCTTCCATTGGAATAAAGGAGTAGCACAAATCTTCCACCAACAGTCTTTCGGCTTCTTCGACTGTGCTCCATCTTTGTTGATGCGGATCGGTGTACGTGGCGGTCAGTTCATATAAGTTCTCGCCTTTATATTCATATACCGCGCGGCAATATTCGGGCCAGGTTCTCGTTTCACAGCCCAGCGCGTGAGCGATTGCCATGCGCTCGCGGTCATGCGCGTCGGTCAGTTTGGAGGCGCACATAGAGACCTCGCCGTAGAAGCGAAAGACTTTTGCGCGTTCCAAAAAGAAAGCGGCGCGGGGCAGCGTAATTTGCGCGTGGACACCGGGATTGCCGGGCTGCAAATTAACCGCCAGAATATCCTGGGCAAGTTTCACCTGCGGATATGCTTTGCTGATGACTTGATGCGCGGCTTCGCGCTTTGTCGCCGGGTATGTGGACATAATCAACTCGCGTTTGTAATTGCCCACATGCACTTGATGGGCGTTGTCTTTGTCGCACAAATACGGCATGATGGTAAATTCCGCAAAGTTGATTTTATCCGCCGCGCCTGCCTCCTGCAAAATTTTCTGGCAGCGCAGTGACGCCCAATATCCGGTGGTGACGACGACCGTCTGCCCTTGTTTGAAGTGCGGCGCAAGGTATTTAATGAACAAGTCCACGTTGATGGCAGGGACGTTGATAAAAATCAGGTCGCTGTCGCGGATGGCTTCTTGCGGGTCGGAGGTGATGACGTTCATCTTTGCCAGCCCGGTCTTCCCGGAAGAAAGATTGCCGAGCGCGGTGATGCCGCCATTCTTGCGGATGGGTTCGAGGTTTTCCTTTAAGTCATCCACTTCATAAAGATTGACTTTAAAGCCTTTGAAGGCAAGGTCAGCCGCCGTTGCCATTGCCCCGGCTCCGCAGCCGCAAACTGTGATTACAGGATTTTCATTCATGGTTTCTCCTTGTATAAAAATAGATGAACGCAAGTTCTACTTGCGGAATTTATGCAATGCCCAGAAGTAGAATTTCTGGATTCCAAATCGGCGGACTCCGCAAGTTCTACTTGCGGAATTTA
>DZBA01000027.1:1495-16891 GCA_022729775.1 Anaerolinea thermophila
CTCCGCAAGTTCTACTTGCGGAATTTACGCAATGCCCAGAAGTAGAACTTCTGGACTCCGTGCTTATCCTACAAACTGCGTCAATTCGCGTATATCTTTCAAATGTTCCGCCTGCTTTACAATTTGAAGCGTTTCTTCCATTTTGGAAGATTCCATCACAAAGCCGACCAGCCAGCGGAATTTCTTCTCCAGCGCGGATACGTCATAACGGTCTGCGCCGCGCTCGACGATTCCGGAGTCAAATATTTTTCCATCTGCAAGCGTGATTTTCACCGCGCTGTGCATTCGCAAATCCATTTCCTGTGTTTCTCTATACATCCGGTCTATTTGCGGGTCGAGGACAACTTCGATTTTGTCGAATAAACTGCGGACTTTTGAATCGTCAAAGCGGTCTTGTAAAATTTGCGCGAGACCGATTTTCCCATCCAGCAACAAGCACGCCAGCGGATATTTCACGCTGAACTGCGCTTCTTCCGTTGTGGCGGGATAGTCTTGAAGCAGGTCAACGGCTTCTTGAAAAGTCCGCGCCTGAATGTGTTTTATTTTTTCGATTGCAATATCATTTTTTTCTACAACTTGCAAAGCCGCCTGACACGCGGCATGTCCCCACGCGCACGAACACCATTCTTTATAAAAAACCCAATCTTCCATCCAATACTTTTGACCGATGTCCGCAACCCAATCGTGATATTCGTCAAAGCCCAAAATGCTGGGGATGCCGGTGAATCCGCGCTGCGCGAGTTCAGCGGAGACAACGCCGTTCAGCGCGCCCCAGCCAATCGCATGCTTGGACATGGATGGCGCGGCAATGTCGCGCATCATCGGCGCGTTGGGCGCGTGATAATCCGCGATGCCAAGCGCGTGTTTGATTTGCTCGTGGTTGAGTTTCAACAACCGCGCGGATGCAGCCGCGCACGCAATGGAACCCCATGATCCACACGCTTGATAAATTTCATGGTCAGCGTGCCAGCACCTGCCGGCGCGGATGGCAACTTCGTAGCCAATGACCAGCGCTTCGAGCAGGGCTTTTCCGCTTGCGCCAACGGATTCCGCGACGGCGAGCGTTGCAGGAATTAATTGCGCGCCGGGATGTCCGCGCGTGAAGATGGCGTCGTCATCCACATCGAGCGCGTTGCCCGCGCACGCATTCGCAAACGCCGCGCCCGCCGCGTTCGATTTTTGTCCGTGCAGAAAAATCGTCGCGCCTTCCCCTTTCCAAAACGCGGATGCGTAATCCGCCGCAATTTCACTGACAGGCGTAAGCGTGCCAGCCAGCGCCGCGCCCAATCCATCCAATAAACATAGGCGCGCGCGTTCCTGTGTTTTTTTAGATAGATCATCCCATTTCAAATTTTGGATGAAGTCCGCGACAAGGTCGTTGCCGTTCATATCAACCGCCGAGGCGAATACGCGGATTCAAAATGCCGTACAGAATATCCGCAATCAAATTGGAAAAACTATAGATGGTGACAATCACCATGCTAATTGCCTGAATGGAAATTACATCGCGCCGCTGAATGCTGTAAACGAGCAGCCTGCCGATGCCCGGATAACCAAACACCGATTCGGTGACGATGAGTCCGCCGATGAGCCAGCCGATGCCGAGCGCGACAACGGTCACAGTAGGCAGCAGCGAATTGCGAAGCACGTGCTTGGTCAAGACCTGCCAGCGCGGAAGCCCTTTCATGTCAGCGGCGCGGGTGTAATCGGAGCGCAGCACGTCAATGGTGCTGGAACGAGTCATGCGCGAGATGTATCCCAAACTGGTCAAGCTGACCGTGATGGCGGGCAGAATTAAATACTGGAAGGCTTCGCGGAATGGCGTATCCGGTTCGATGGATGAGTTCGCGGGCAGGAAGTCGAACGACACCGCGAGCAGACCGATGAGCAGCAGCCCGGTGACAAACTCCGGCAATCCTGCAAATGCCATCGAAATTCCAGAGATGAGCTGGTCTGCCATGCCGTCTTCTTTGATTGCAGAAATCACGCCGAGCAAAATTCCAAGCGGCACGTACATCAATATCGCAACCGAAGCCAGCATGAGCGAATTACGAAGCCGCGCCATTACCATCGGGCGGACTTCCATGCGCGAGACCATCGAAGTTCCCCAATCGCCTTGAATAAAGCGGATGAGCCAATCGAAATATTGGACGACAATCGGGCGGTCGAGTCCGAGCTCCGCGCGCAGGTTGGCAACCGCTTCGGGCGTGGCAAACTGTCCGAGGATGACTTGCGCCACATCGCCCGGCAGGAGTTGGGTCACGCTGAAAATGATGATGGATGCCGCAAGCAGCGTAAGCAAAATCATCCCCAAACGACGCAGGATATAAGCGATCATGGTTGCTCCCTTTCTTCGACGGTGATGGGCGCTTGCAGTTTATTGAGTTCTTCCAATGGAATATGGCAACAGATACTGTGAAAGCGATTCACGTTTTGCCATGTGGGCGATTCGGTTTCGCAAATTGCGCCGATCTTGCGCGGACAGCGCGTGTGGAAGCGGCAGCCCGACGGGATGTTGACCGCGCTCGGCACACTGCCCTGCAAACGGATTCTCTCCTGGTGAATGTTCGGGTCGGGGATGGGAATGGCGGAAAGCAGCGCTTCGGTGTATGGATGATACGGCGGCGAGAAGACATCCTGCGCCGAGCCAATTTCCCAAATTCGCCCAAGATAGACCACCGCGATCCAATCCGAAAGATGGCGCACGGCGGCGAGGTCGTGCGAGATGAACAAATACGAAACGCCTTTTTCTTTTTGCAACTCCGCAAGCAGGTTCATCAATGAGGCTTGCACCGAAACATCCAGTGATGAAATCGGCTCATCGAGAATCATCAACTCTGGATTTGCCGCAAACGCGCGCGCAATGGCGACGCGCTGTTTTTCTCCGCCGCTCAGTTCATGCGGCAAACGGTGGACATAATCCGCGGGCAGGTTCACCGCTTCGAACAGTTCGCGCACGCGCTGGTCAATTTCGCTTTGCAACACATTACCCAGCAGCGCCAGCGGACGTCCCACGCTTTGCCCAACGGGATGCTGTGGATTTAACGACGCGTCGGGGTTTTGAAATACAAGTTGGATTTTCTTGAGCGTTGATTTTGAACGGTCTTTAATGGAATAAGGCAGGGCTTCGCCATTGAGGAAGATGTCGCCACTGGTCGCGGATTCAAAGCCCGCGATGCAGCGCGCAAAGGTTGTTTTTCCGCAGCCGCTTTCGCCGACGATTCCCATCGTTGCGCCTTTTCTTACGCGGATGCTCATGTTATCCACTGCGCGGACGATGTCAGGCTTCCACGCGAAAATATT
Source organism: Anaerolinea thermophila (assembly GCA_022729775.1). Taxonomy (GTDB): domain Bacteria; phylum Chloroflexota; class Anaerolineae; order Anaerolineales; family Villigracilaceae; genus Villigracilis. The sequence continues at coordinate 4,799 of DZBA01000027.1, forward strand.
GGAGAGTCCACTGCGCCGCACTTTGAATTGCTTTTCAATATTCCGCGCGTCGAGCAGCAGCGGAATTTCACTCATGTCAATTTCTTCTTCTTCGCTTTTATCTTTGGCGATGATGTGTATGTTATCCGCCACTTCCGACCAGCGGCGGCAGGCGGTGAAATGCCCGTCGGATATTTCCGTTAAGGATGGTCGCTCTTTGCGGCAGGCATCTTCCGCCATAGCGCAGCGCGGCGCGAAGATACATCCATCGGGCAGCGCGTTTGGGCGCGGAATATGTCCGGGGATGGTGTGCAGGTCAATGTCATGTTTGCTTGCGTCAATGCGCGGCACGCATCCCAACAAGCCCAGCGTGTATGGATGATAATTTTGTTTGAAGACTTGTTGAATGTTGCCCTCTTCCATCAACTCGCCCGCGTACATCACGCCTACGCGGTCACAAATCCGCGCCACTACGCCGAGGTTGTGCGTGATGTAAAGCACCGCGGTTTCGTATTCGCGCAGCAGGTCGCGCACCAAATCGAGGATGACCGCTTCGGTGGTGACATCCAGCGCGGTGGTCGGCTCGTCCATGATGAGGAATTGCGGATTGGTGGTCAGCGCGGTGGCAATCAAAATGCGCTGCAACATCCCGCCGCTGAGTTGATGCGGATAACGCGCGGCGACAGATTCAGGGTCGGGCAGCTGCACTTTTTCCAGCATTTCCAGCGCTTTGTTTTTTGCCTGCGCGCGCGACATGCCAAGATGAGTCCGCGCCATTTCTGCAATTTGGTCGCCAACGGGGATGGATGGATTGATTGCCTTCGACGGGTCTTGATGCACCATCGTGACGCGCGCGCCCCAAACCTTGCGCAATTCGCGCTGTGAAAGCGCGAGCAAATCCACGCCGCCAAGCGAGATAGAGCCGCTGGAGATGCTTCCATTGCGCGGCAGGTAACGCACCAGCGCGCGCGCAAGGGTTGTCTTGCCCGAACCTGATTCGCCGACCAGACCGTAAATCTCTCCGCGCGCAATCTTCATCGTCACGTTGCGGACGGTGTTCAACGCGCCGTCATCGGTGGCGTAAGACACCCAAAGGTTTTTGACATCCAGAACAGTTGTGTTTGTCGTCATGTGTCCTCGCAAATTAATTGCTCACGCCGCCGGGCAGCAACATGCGCCGCAGTCCATCGCTCATGAACGCAACGCCGACAACCAACAGGGCAATTGTCCCTGCGGGATATAACAAAACCCAGGGGGCAAGGTTGAACCATGTGCGCCCTTCGCTGACCATCATGCCCCAATCAGGCGAGGGCGGCTGGACTCCCAAGCCGAGAAAGCCAAGCGACGCCACCAAAAAAATGGAATAAGAGAAGCGCATGGACGCTTCCACTGCGAGCGGCGGCAAAACGTTTGGAAGAATTTCACGGAATAAAATATAAAAATTACTTTCCCCGCGCATTTTTGCGGCTTCGACGAATTCGCGCGTTTTGATGTCCAATACTACGCTGCGCACGACTCTCGAAACCATTGGAATATAAAGAAAACCGACAACAAGGACGATGTTCAGGCGGGAAGGTCCCACCGTACCCAGAATGATCATGGCAAGCAACAAAGGCGGAATAGAAAGCAAGACGTCCATCAAGCGCATGAGGAATTCATCTGCCATGCCGCCGAGATAACCGGAGAGCAAGCCGAGCGTCAGCCCAAGCAGCACCGCAAGCACCGTCCCCGACCCGGCGATGCTGAACACGTCGCGGCTGCCGGTGAGGATGCGGCTGAAGATGTCGCGCCCGAATTGGTCTGTTCCGAACAAATGTTCCGCGGATGCGGGCTTGAGTTTGTTGATCAGCTTTTGGTCGGAGAATTTATACGGCGCGACCATTGGACCAAAAATCGCCATGAGAAAAAATATACCAACGACGGCAAACCCAAACAGGGTGGCAGGGTAGCGGCGCAGTCGTTTGAACGCACGCGCCATTCTTGAAGCGGGAACAGGTTTTGCAGGTTGCGCGCTTTGCATAAGGTTGTTATCTCCTTCGCTTCATAAAAAAATACAAACAGAGTTCAGCAACTTCTGTCGTTAGGAACTTAGAAATTAAGTCCTTGTTTTCTGTGCAAGAATTTTTTAACACGAAGGACACGAAGTACACAAAGTTTCTTAAGGTCTTCCTTAGTGATCTTTGCGCCCTTTGTGTTAAAGCCTTTTTAGATCCGGCTTGTCCGGGTTAGGAGTCCAAAGTCTTCTGACTTTGGACTCCTATTCATTACATTACTATCTTACTTTTCGAAATACACCTGGCGCAGGTCGAGCGAGGTGCCAAGTCCCATGGTGGGGGTGACGCCTTTAACGTTTGGAGAGGTAGCCCACAAGTTATTGACAAAGAAGGTCAAGATGATGGGTCCGCGTTCCTTGAAGATGCGCTGCATCTGGTGGAATTGTTCGACGCGTTTTGCGGGGTCGAGTTCTTTTGCAGATTGCGCGGCAAGTTCATCGAGTTCCTTATCGCACCAGTGGCTTTCATTCCATTTTGCGGTGCAGGTATAAGCCAAATCGAGGTAGGGCTGCGGGTATGGGCGGGAACCCCAGTCGGTGACGGCGAAGTCGGCTTCGATCCAGAGGTTGTCCGCGCCGTAGTACACATCCGCGGGGACGATGTTGATGTTGACCGTCACGCCGGCTTCCGCGAGTTGTTCCTTCCAAATCGTGCAGATGGCGGGAACAGGCGAAGGTTCCTGGCAGGTCATCTCAATCGTCAAACCATCGGGATACCCAGCTTCCGCGAGCAATTCCTTTGCTTTGGCAGGGTCGCGCGCGGGGTTCGGTTCATCGAGGAAAAACTCGCCATAGATGGGACCAAAGGGGGTGCCGGTTCCGGCAACGCCCAGCCCTTGGAATGCGCCTTGCAAAATTTCTTCGGTGTCGGTGGCAAGCTTGAGCGCCTGGCGAACTTTGTTATCTTGCGTGGGACCGCGGTCAGAGCGCATACGTAAAACATACGCAGTGTTGGAAGGACTCTGGTACACGGGGATATTGTCGGCTTCTAAAACCGCGACATATTCGGAGGGCAGGTAAATCAAGTAATCAATCTGTCCGCCGCGCAGGGCTTCTACTTGCGCCGTCGTATCGCCCATGAAGATGAATTCCATGCCGTCGAGGTAGGGCAGCTGGTTGCCTTCCGCGTCTTTCATCCAATAGTTGGGATTGCGTTCGAAGACGATGCGGTCTTCGGGGCTATAGCTTTTGATGATAAAAGGTCCAGTACCATTCCATTCGGTTGCGAAGTCTTTGCCCTTCGCATCCATGATCAAGGCGTGGTAATCGCCGAGGTCTTTGAGGAAGTCCGGGTTGGGGTTGGTGAGTTTGAAGACGACGCTATATTTATCCGGCGCGGTGACATCCACGATGTTGGAATATAAAGCAACGGTGGCGGCGCCGATTGCCGGGTCGCGCAGGCGGTCGAAGGTGAACTTGACATCCTCAGATGTCATCTCTTTGCCATCGTGGAACAAAACGCCCTGACGCAGGGCAAACGTCCAGCTCAGACCGTCTTCGCTGACGCTCCATTTTTCCGCGATACTGCGTGATGTGTCGGGGGCGTTGTCTTCGCCGATGAAGACGAGGAAGTCGTGCCATTGGCGCGCGGTTTCATCATCCGGGACGGAGGTCAAAAACGCGGGGTCTAACAATGTCGGCGCCTGCATGGCATGGCGCAGCACGCCGCCATATTTGGCAGAAACAGCGGGGGCTTCAGTTGCGGGCGCGGATGAGCCACCGCAAGCCGCAAGCAGCATGGACGCCATCAACACGAGCGCCATTAAGATGTAAAGTTTTTTCTGTGTTTGCATATTTTCTCCTCGGAATTAGTGATATGGTTTTTGACAAATTGAAGTCGAAGATATTTTTCTATTGCGCCTCTTTTCTGCGGTTTGACTCAAGCAGCCCGGTCAATTGACGGACGCTCGATAGCGTTTCAAAATGGAACAACATGCCGAGCGTTTCTTCGGCTGTTTGCAAATCTAAAACATAATTGGCAAGCCAGCGGAATTTATCCGCCATGCGTTCTTCGTCCCAACCGGATGGGGGAAACCGCAGCCCGCCATCCACCATGCCTGAATTATAAGCGCGACCATTCTTTAACGTGATTGTCACGACGCTTGCAAAACGTCCAGCCGGGTCGCCCTGCTCGAACAGCTGACACAGACGTTCCATTTCCTCTGTTTCGAGGACTTCGACTTTTTGCGCCAGTTCGCGGATTTTAGAATCCGACAGGCGATGTTCCAACATTTGGTTCGGACCAATTTCCCCATCCACTAACATTGCCGCGAGGGGCCAGGCTTGATTGAACTGCGCTTCTTCTGTCGTGGAAGGAAGCCGCGTTCCCAGACGCGCCGCGCCGCTGTTGCTTTCCACGCGGATTTTTTCGATGTCATCCAGCGCGATTTTATTTTCTTCCACCAACCTGCGCGCGCCTTCCACGCCGCCATGCGCCCAGCCGCAGCACGCATACCGCGCCGACTTCCACGCCACGCCGTTCACCATTAAATAATTTTGACCGATGTCTTGTCCCCACTCTTGATATTCTTGCAGTGACAAAATGCTTGGGATGCCGGTAAAGCCGCGCGCCGCCAGTTCCGCCGCGCTGATTCCGCTCATGGCTGCCCATTCGATTCCATGCTTGACCATGCCGGGGTCGTCCACGTCGCGCATCATGGGAAGATTCGCCGCGTGGTATTCCGCGATGCCAAGCGCGTGCTTGACCTGCGTTTCATTCAATCCCATCAAATGCGCGGCGACTGCGGCGCACGCGACCGATCCCCACGAACCGCAGGCTTGATATACACTGCGCGAAGCGTGCCAGCAGCGACCAACGCGGTGCGCGACTTCATAGCCGACAACCATGCCGCACAACATTTGCGCGCCGCTTAAGTTTCGCGCTTCGGCAATTGCCAGCGCGGTGGGAAAGATTTGCGCGCCCGCATGACCGTAGGCGTAACGCGCGCTGTCATCCACATCAATGCCGTTGGACGCGCACGCATTCGCAAATGCCGCGCCGATGGTGGACGATTTTTTTTCGCGCAGCAGAATTGTCGCTTCGTCGCCTGACCATGTCTGCGTGGCGTAATCTGTCCCAATTTGACTGACGCGCGTCAGCGTCCCCGCGAGGGTCGCGCCCAAATTATCCACGAGGCACATCCATGCCTTGCGTTGAACAGATTCGGGCAATTTGTCCCATGTGATGGTGGAAACAAAACGCGCGGTCAAGTCAATCGAGTTCATCTTATTCCAAACTTCCAAGCGTATTTTCAACCGCTTCCAAAATTTCGCCGGACTTGACAAGTTCCTTCATGCGGTTATGGTCAATGTGCAAGGGACGGTCAATATCGAGATGGGCAACATATTTGCGGATGACCTCTTTCGCAGTGGTGACGCCCTTGCCCGGCGCAAACTCGCGGAAGTCCAACGCCTGCGCCGCGCCCATAAATTCAATGCCCAACACGCCGTAGGCGTTATCCAAAATCTGTCCGTTCTTGATGGCGGTGTTCATGCCCATCGAGACAAAATCTTCCTGATCCGCTGCCGCCGGGATGGATTGAATACAAGCCGGCGTGGATAAAATTTTCTGCTCCACGATGAGCATGTCGGCAGTGTATTGACTCAACATCATGCCGGACATCAAGCCCGCTTCTTTGGTCAGGAAGGATGGAAGTCCAACGCTCAACGCGGGGTTGGTCAAACGGTTGAAGCGCCGCTCGGACAAAACGCAGACCATCGTGATCGCAGTCCCCGCCAATTCCATCGGCAGGCTGACCGGCGTGCCTTGAAAGTTCGCGCCCGTCAGGGTGACTTTATCTTCGGGCAAAAAGATGGGATTATCGCCCACGCCGTTCAACTCGATTTCGACTTGACTCTTTGCGTATGCAATCGCGTCGTGCGCCGCGCCGATGACTTGCGGCGTGGAGCGCATCGAGTACGCGTCCTGTACTTTGACTTTCATCTTGCCTGTGACCAAATCACTCCCCGCGACGCATTTTCGAATCGCGCCTGCGCTGCGGACTGCGCCAGAAAATCCGCGCACTTTATGGATGCGCTCATCGTAAGGTTTCATGTTTGCCAGCAGCGCTTCCAGACTCATCGCGCAGGCAATCTCGGCTTGTTTGAGCCAACGGTTCATATCATACAGTTGAAGCGCGCTCATCGCGGTCAACAAGTTCGAGCCGTTAATGGTGGCGAGTCCGTCACGCGCCTGCAAGCCGGGGATGGGAATGCCGGCTTTTTCCAGCGCGTCTTTTCCCGCCATCCGCTCACCCTGATAAAAGGCTTCGCCCTCGCCCATCAATAACAGCGCAATCTGCGACATCGGCGCAAGGTCGCCGCTTGCGCCCACAGAACCTTTTTGGCAAACCACCGGCGTTACGCCTTTGTTCAACATATCCACCAGCGTTTGCGTAATCTCAGGTCGGCAGCCGGAGTTGCCGTGCGCGTGAACGTTGATGCGTCCCGCCATTGCCGCGCGCACATTTTCAATGGACACAGGCTCGCCGATTCCAGCCGCGTGATTGTAGATTAAATATTTTTGAAACTGCTTGACCTGATCATCGGATAAGACCACTTCGGAAAATTCGCCAATCCCCGTGTTGACTCCATACATGATTTCATGCGCCGCGACTTTTTCCTCCAACATTTGCCGGCACACGCGGATTCGCGCCAGCGCGTCCGGGTGGAGTTCCACTTGCTCGCCATGCCGCGCAATGCGCGTCAGTTTTTCGACAGTCAGGTTTTGACCATCCAATACGATTGTCATTTGTACCTCGCAAATTTTTTTTCGGAGTCCAGAAGTTCTACTTCTGGACGTTATAAATTCTGGACGTTATAAACTCTGGACGTTGTAAATTCTGGACGTTGTAAATTCTGGACGTTGTAAATTCTGGACGTTGTAAATTCTGGACGTTATAAACGATGAAACATCCCGCAAGTAGAACTTGCGGAGTCCATCGTCAATTAGAATTCAGCAGAGAAGCGATACACATCGCCGCGATATACAGTGCGATACCAGGTGACGGGTTTGTCCTCGTTGGTGTACGTCACACGCTCGATGGCAAAGCCAGCCGCGCCGGGTTCCACTTGCAACACTTGCACTTCTTTTTTGGATAAGACGCGCGCTTCGACGGTATAACATGCGCGGACAAGCGGGATATTATATTTATCGAGAAGCAGCGAATGAATGGACTGATTCTCCAGGTCTTCTTCCAAAATCTGCGGACAGGTTTTGTGACTCATATAGCGCGTTTCATACGCAATGGGCTTTCCATCCGCTTTGCGCAGGCGGATGATTTCAATGGCTTTTGTGCCTGTTGGAATTTCCAGATGTTTGGCAACTTCCGCGCTGGCAGGGAAAGCGCGCAAACTGAGCAGCGCGGTGCTGGGCTGCCAACCGCGTTGCTTCATTTCTTCATCGAAATTTGCGAGCCTGAAAAATACGGGTGAAAGTTGTGGCGAGTTGAGAAAAGTTCCCCTGCCTTGTTCGCGGCGCAGCAAGCCCGCATCTACGAGCATTTCCACTGCTTGACGGACAGTGCCGCGACTCAAACCATACTGCTGGCAGAGTTGATCATCGGTGGGGAATTTATCCCCGGTTTGAAATTCCCCCGACTGGATGCGTTTCTCAAGGATTTCCTTGAGCTGGTAATAACGTGGTATAACGCCTTGTTGAATTTGTACCATTTTCGACCTTGGATACTCCTGCCAAACATTTCGACAAACGAAAGTTTTCGTCTTGAATTTTGTTGCCCAAAGTGAAACTTGACACGCGCAGCGAATTTATATTATTATGTAAACATATATACAACTATACAATCCAGTATCGCACAAGTTGTTTTGCCTGTCAAGTTGCTGGCGTCAGTCTGCCCAAAGGAGATAGAACATGCCCATATCATTTTTTGTAAACGGCTCATCCGTGACAGTGGACGTTCCGCCGGCGACCCCGTTATTGGACGTATTGCGGAAAGAGCTCGGCTTGACCGGCACAAAGCAAGGCTGCGACCATGAAGGCGAGTGCGGCGTATGCACAATCCTGCTGGATGGCGAAACGGTACGCTCCTGTTTGTTGCCGGTGAGCAAAGCAGCGGGACATCACATCACCACCATCGAAGGTCTGGGCAGCGCGGAGAAATTACATCCCTTGCAGCAGGCATTCATTGACGTTGGCGCAGTCCAATGCGGATATTGCACGCCGGGCATGTTGGTTGCCGCAAAAGGCTTGCTCGACCAAAACCCAAGCCCAAGCGAAGCCCAAATCATCGAAGCGCTGGAAGGGAATTTATGCCGCTGCACCGGCTATAAGCGCATCATCATGGCGGTTGAACTTGCCGCGGCACAGCTGCGCGGCGAGCAGGTCGAATTCAAAAATGAATATCCGGTAGTGGGAAAAGAATATCGCAGAAGCGACGCGATTCATAAAGTGATAGGACGCGCAAAATACGCGGAAGATATGAACATGCCCGGCATGTTGTATGGAAAAATCTTACGCAGTCCGCATCACCATGCGCGGTTGATTTCGCTCGATACAAAACAAGCCGCGTCCCTGCCGGGCGTTGTCCGCATCATCACAGCGGATGACATCCCCGGTGAAAATGGGCTGGGCGATTACAGCCGCGATGAACCCATCCTCACGCCGGTTGGCGACACAGCCAAAATGTTCGGCGCGCCAATTGCGTTGGTGGTCGCGGAGACTGTCGAGCAGGCGCAGGCAGGGATGGAAGCCATCAATGTTCAATACGAAATCCTCCCCCACACATTTGATTCTGAGAACGCGCTGGCGGAATCCGCTTACCCCATTTACAGCAGCGGAAATATTTTGACAAAATACCAAGTCAAACATGGCGACCTTGACCGCGCATTCAACGAAGCCGACTTGATCTTGGAGACCGAATATCAAACCGCGTTTGTAGAACACAGCGCGTTGGAACGCGAAGCGAGTCTCGCGTACATTGACGATGCGGGAACTGTCACCGTGCTGTGCGCGAACCACGAACCATACTGGCATCGCAATTACATCGCGTCATCCCTCGCGCTCGAACTGACGCAAGTGCGCGTGATTACCCCGCCCATTGGCGGGTCGTTCGGCGGCAAGCAAGACCCCATCCTCGCGGTGACGGTTGCGCTGGCGGCGTATCTCACGCGCAAACCGGTCAGCATTGCATACTCGCGCGCTGAATCATTTGCCGCGACTCCCAAGCGGCATCCCTACGATTTGAAATTCCGCATCGGCGCCACGCGGGACGGAAAGTTTGCCGGCATCCATGTCCGCATCAACGCCAACACCGGCGGCTATGACGCGCACGGGCAATATATTGTAGATTACGCCGTCACCGGCAGCGGCGGCGCGTACAAATGGAAGGCGGTTGATTCTTACGCGCAGACCGTATACACCAACGGACCCAAAGCTGGACAATATCGCGGATTTGGGACGACGCAAAGCACCTACGCGCTCGAATGTTCGTTGGATGAGTTGTCGCAAAAATTGAATATTGACCCGCTCGAACTGCGGCTCAAAAACGCGCTGGAACAAAACTCGGTTTCGTTTCTCGGTTATCCCATCGGCGAATCAATGGGATACAGCGAAGTCTTGAAAACCCTGCAACCGCGTTACCGCGAATATTTACAAGAAGCGGAAACATACAACGCGGACGCGCGTCAAAAAGGGACGCCGTTCCGCAGGGGCGTTGGCTTGGCAGGGATGTGGTATCGCTTTGGCAAGTCCGGCACGCTGCGCGTGGAGGCGCATTGCTCGCTGGAGGCAGACGGGCATTTTGCAGTGTACGCATCCGCGCCCGATTATGGTCAAGGCGCGAACACCATGCTGGCACAATTCACCGCCGAAGCGTTCGATATTTCCAGCGCGCAAGTTGAAGTGGTCAACGCGGATACCGCGCGCGCGCCCGACAGCGGCATTCAAGGCGCGTCCCGTTCCACGTATTTTGTCGGCGGCGCGGTGAGCAAGGCTGCGGGGAATCTTCGCAAAGCCATTCAATCTGTCGCCAGTGAGATGTTGGATTGCGCCCCGGATGAAATCATCTTCGATGGGGATACGGTCAAGAGCGCGCGGGATTCATCCAAAGAAATTTCATTGCGCGATGTCGCCGCGGAGTTTGACCGCATGGGCAAAAGCAGAAGAGTCGCGGGCTTTTTCGACCTCACGCCGCAATTCCCCGCTGATAAACGTCCGCCGTACGCGCCGCTCTTTTGCACGGGCGCGCAGCTTGCCGATATATTGGTTAATTTGCAGACCGGGCTGGTGGAAGTAAAGCGCGTTGTCGTTTCACAGGATATGGGCAGGACTGTCAACCCAGTGGACGCGCAAGGACAAATCGAAGGCGCGGTGATGATGGGCGTTGGCACAGCGTTGATGGAAGAAGTCATTCCAGACGCGACCACTGGATTTTCCAGTTATTATGTGCCGACCATCAAATCCATGCCGGAGATTGAAACGCATCTTGTAGAAGTAACCAGCCTGCATGGACCGCTGGGCGTGAAGGGCATTGCCGAAGCGGTGATGACGCCCACCGCACCGGCCATTGTCAACGCGATTTCACGCGCCATTGGGGAACGCATCCGCGAAATCCCCGCCACACCGGAACGAGTCCTCGACGCGATATTCAAATCACAACAAGTACAAACGTAGGGCTTTCTCAAAGTAGGTTGACCAAAGTCAAAAAATACACTTTTGACCACAAGCCTTTTGTACACGGATTTGACGGACTACACGGACTTACGCGGATTTTTTAAGATTTTTCCGTGAGAATCTGTAATGGTCAGAAATCTGGCGAACACTTTTTTGAACCACGGAGGCACGGAAACACGGAGAAAAACAAAGAAAAGCCTCCGTGCCTCTGTGTCTCAGTGGTAAAAGGTTTTGTTCGCCCTTTATCTGATGATTACAGTTTCCGTGAGAATCCGTGAAATCTGTGTCATCCGTGTACAAAAAGGGTACTTATTAAACAGTCTCTGAGTCGTTTAGGAAAACTAACTATGCCTTCTAAATATCTTTTCCCCGAAACAGTGGAAGACGCAGTGCAAATGCTCGCCGAATATCAAGGCGCGGCGCGAGTCATCGCGGGCGGCACAGACTTGATGCTCGATTTGAAAAAAAAGAAAATACATCCTGAATGTTTTGTCAGCGCGGAACGGATTCAAGGATTGAATGAAATCAAAGTCGCGGAAGATTTTATCGAGATTGGCGCGGCGGTCACATTTGCCCAAATAAAAAACCATCCCTATCTCAATGAATATGTCCACGCGCTTACAGATGCGGCGCGCAGTGTCGGCTCGCTTGCCATTCAAAACGCGGCGACGCTGGCGGGGAACATCATCAATGCCATGCCCGCCGCCGATGGCGTGGTGGCTTGCATTGCGTTGGAAGCCGAAGCGCGGATTGAAAACCTCACGGGCGCGGAATGGAAAACGGTTGAATCTATGTTTCTTGCGCCCGGCGCATCCACCGTAGACGCAACGCGCCAACTACTCACCCACATTCGTTTTCCGCGCTGCCAGAATCATCGCGGAACGGCGTGGTATCGTCTGGGACGCAGACCTTCTTTAACCTTGCCCATTTTGAATTGCGCGGTGAATATGATCCTCGATGAAGAGGGGACAAAAATTCAGCGCGCGCGAATTGCGCTGGGTCCCGTTGCGCCGCGTCCCTTCCGCGCGAACAAAGCGGAGCAATTTTTGGAAGGGCGCGAAGCGAATGATGAGAATATAAAACGCGCCGCAGAAATCGCGCAGCAGGAGACAAATCCGCGCGGGAATGTGCTGCGCGCCTCGCGCGAATATCGGCTCGCGGCGATTCCTGTCATGGTGGAAGATACGCTGTCCCATGCCGCGCGACGGGCGAGATAAAGTTTTACCAACACGGATACGAAGGAATTCAAAAAGGCGCTGGATTCCATCGAATTTGAGAAACATAGGTTTTGAGTAAAAGACCTGACAGGTTTCACCGTAGCTGCTGTTAATCCGACTTCTATGAATAAAACGAGCTGCGGTTGATTAGACTTCTGCGGAAACCTGTCACCTTGTTTTTGCCCAAACAAGGCTACGTTTCACTCAAAACCGAA
>DZBA01000309.1 GCA_022729775.1 Anaerolinea thermophila
GAGATGGGTTTTCAGGTCTACACCTCGCGCGAAGTCGAAAGCGACGAGATGAATTTTCAGGTGTTGAATTTTCCGCCCGACCATCCCGCGCGCGAAATGCAGGATTCGCTTTACGTCGAGACCGAAGAGCGCGGGGAAAATCCGCTGTTGATGCGGACGCATACTTCGCCCGGGCAAGTGCGCGCGATGCGCGAAGCCTCCGCGACCAACCCGCAGAACCCGCCGCCGATTCGCATCGCGCTGCCGGGCATGTGTTTCCGCAACGAGCAAATCACCGCGCGGTCTGAAATTCAATTCAATCAAGTGGAAGGACTCGCCGTGGGCGAGGGCATCACCTTCGCCGATTTGAAAGGCACGCTGACCGATTTTGCCCACCGCATGTTTGGTCAGGATGCGCGAATCAGATTCCGCGCTTCGTACTTCCCCTTCACCGAGCCAAGCGCCGAAGTGGATGTGGAATGTTTCGTATGCGGCGGTAAAGGCTGCGGCGTGTGCAAAAATTCGGGCTGGCTCGAAATTCTCGGCTGCGGCATGGTGCATCCTGTCGTCCTCCAAAACGGCGGATACGACCCCAAGCGTTACACGGGCTTTGCCTTCGGCATGGGACCTGAGCGTCAGTTGATGCTGCGAAATAAGATTCACGACATTCGTTATTTCTGGGGGAACGATGTTAGATTTTTGGAGCAGTTTTAGGAATTAGTGATTAGGTAATTAGGAATTAGGAGGCTGCGATTATGACAAACGATAAAGGCTTGGAAACTTTGCTGGTTTGGCAGAAGTCGCTTGCCTTTGCTGTTGAAGTTTGCAAAATCATTCTTCCAAAATTACCCGCCCAAGAAAAATGGTCGCTGGTTGACCAGTTGCGCCGCTCATCGCAAAGTATCCCTGCAAATATCGCAGAAGGCTATGGAAGATTTTATTTTCAAGAGAGCGTTCGCTTTTGCTACATTGCAAGAGGTTCTCTGGAAGAAACTTTTAGCCATTTGACGCTGGCACACAAACTTGGTTACTTGGATGACGAGACTTATAAACGGCTCAACACTGAAATTGTGGAACTGAGAAGGATGATTAGCGGTTATATCGGTTTTCTCAAAGAAAGCAAGCGCGGAGCAACCGAACCTGGCGCCAATCATCCTGTACGCGAAGCCCCAGTCATCTACGACGCCAACCCTGAGTCCTAATTACCTAACCACCTAATTCCTAATTACCTGATTACCTGTTATCGAAAGAGGAAACATGAAACTACCCTTATCATGGCTTAAAGATTTTATTGACCTTGATGGTTTGTCCGTTGAAGATATTGCTCGAAAATTAACACTCTCTGGTCTCGAAGTGGATGAAATCCATTACGCGGGACTTTCTATGCCAGTTTACACTGAAGGCGAAAAGCACGAGTTCAAGACCAGCGGCATCGCATGGGACAAGGACAAACTCGTGGTGGCGGAAATCCGCGAGGTGAAGCCGCACCCCAACGCGGATAAACTTACGCTGTTGGATTTGTTCGATGGGCAGCAGGAGCAGGTGGTGTTGACAGGCGCGCCGAACATCTTCCACTTGAAAGGCGCGGGCAAACTCGAAAAGCCGATTAAAGTCGCGTACGCCAAAGAAGGCTCGGTGCTCTATGATGGTCACGCGGACGGCTGGCAGTTGATGACGCTCAAGCGCGCGAAAATTCGCGGCGTGGACTCGTACTCGATGGTTTGCTCCGAAAAAGAATTGGGCGTCACCGAAGAGAGCGATGGCATCATCCTCTTTGAAGATGACGCGCCCGTTGGAATGCCGCTCGCGGATTACATCGGCGACGCGGTGCTGGATATTTCCATCCTCCCGAACATGGCGCGCGCGGCGAGCGTGATTGGCATTGCACGTGAGTTGGCGGCGTTGTTGGGGAGAAAGTTGAAAGTTGAAAGTTCAAAGTTGCAAGTTCAACCTTCAACATTAAACCTTCAACCTGTAACCGAGCTCGTTGAGATTGAAATCACCGCGCCTGAATTAAATCCGCGCTTCGTGGCGGGATTGATTCGCGATGTGGAGATTAAACCCAGCCCGTATGAAATTCAGCGCAGACTCAAACTCGCGGGCGTGCGCCCCATCAGCAACATCGTGGACGCGACCAACTACGCCATGCTCGAATTGGGCGAGCCGCTGCACGCGTTTGATTATGATGTGCTTGTAGGTCGGGTTTCCAACCCGACAAAGAAAATCAAAATCATCACCCGCGCCGCGGCGGACGGTGAGAAACTGAAAACGCTCGATGGCAACGAACGCGCGCTCACATCGGGCAACGTGCTGGTGTGCGATGAAAAAGGTTCGCTCTCGCTGGCGGGCGTGATGGGCGGCGCGGAGTCCGAAGTGACCGACGCGACCAAAAATATTTTGCTCGAAGGCGCAGCGTGGAACTTCATCAACATCCGCAAAACCGCCAAACAGCACAACCTTCCGTCCGAGGCGTCGTTCCGCTTTTCGCGCGGCGTGCATCCCGATATGTCCGATAAGGGTGTGACGCTCGGTTTGAAGTACATGTCACAGTGGAGCGGCGGAAAAGTCGCGGCGGGGTTGGTGGATTCGTATCCGTTCAAACCCGTTGACCCAACCATCACCGTCACCGCGCAGGATGTGAAACGCTTGCTCGGTATCGAATTGACTCTTGAACAAATTGCTGAATTGCTTTCGCGCGTTGACTTCAAATGCGAAATTACCAATCACCAATTACTAATTACCACTCCCCCTTACAGAATGGACATCGGCGAAGGCGTCATCGGTCTTGCGGATGTGCTGGAAGAAGTGGCGCGCATTTACGGTTACGAAAATATTCCCACCACCACCATGGCAGACGCGCTGCCGCCGCAGAAGGGCAACCCCGTCCACGAGTGGGAAGAACGCCTGAAAGATTTGCTCGTCGCCATCGGCTTGCAGGAAGTCGTCACCTATCGCATGACCTCGCCCGAACGCGAGGCGCGACTCTCGGCAAATGAAAATTATGTGCGCATTGCGAATCCCATCGCGCCCGAAAGAAGCGTGCTGCGAAAAAGTTTACTCACCGCCGTGCTTGAAGTCGCGGAAAAAAATGCAAAGGCTGAGTCAATCGCCATGTTCGAAGTTGGTCAGGTGTTTGAACCAAACGGCAATGACCTTCCGCATGAGCCGCGCAAACTCGCCATTGTGATGACGGGCGCGCGCATCGCCTCTGCGTGGGATGTGAAATCTGCGCCCGCGTATGATTTCTTCGACATGAAAGGGCGCGTCGAACTTGCGTTGAGCGGATTGCGCTTGCTGAACGCCGCTTACGCCCCGATAGACGCTTCGACTTTGCTCAGCGCGACATACCTGCACCCGGGCAAAGCCGCGCAAGTCAGCGTGGATGGAAAAGTCATCGGCGTGTTCGGTGAGTTGCACCCAAGCGCGAAGGAAAAATTCGAGTTTGGTGACGCTTCGCGGGCGGTCATCGTGGCTGAATTCGATTTGGATGCAATGCGCGCGTTGACTCCCACCTACGGAATCAAAACCATCCCCGAGATTCCGCCGATGTACGAAGACATCGCGCTCATCGTGGATGACTCTGTCAGCGCGGCAAACCTCGAAGCGTTGATTCGTCAAACAGGCGGCAAGACCGTCACCGACGTCAAATTGTTCGACGTGTACCGCGATGAGAAAATCGGCGCGGGTAAAAAATCGCTGGCGTACAGTCTCACCTACCAAGGCGAGATGACTCTCACCGACAAAGACGCGGCGGCGATTCGCAACAAAATCGTCAAGCGGCTGGAGCGCGAAGTCGGCGCGAAATTGCGCGGATAAACTCTGCTTGAATCTGGCGCGTATTGGTTGTATACTGAATTCAAATCTAACTTTAAGGAGATGTGAATTATGGATAAGCGTCAGGTAGGTATCATTGCAACTATTGGAACGGCTTTAACTTGCGGTTGTTGTGGTTTGTTCTTGTGCGTGTTTGGCGCGGTTGCCGCCACCGGCAGTATGCCGTATACAACAACAGTCAATGGCGTGGAAAACAGCGGAACAATGTCGCCCGTAGCTGGTTTTGCGATGTTGTGCTTTTCCATAATCCTCATCCTCATTCCGTTTGCTGTTGGCTTTTTCACCTTGCGCAAGAAGCCAGAGGATTTGAACCCGAACGAACCCATTCCACCCGCTTCATAATAATAAATAAAAAAAATCTCCGAGCTTGAAACTCGGAGATTTTTTTTATTTGACT
>DZBA01000310.1 GCA_022729775.1 Anaerolinea thermophila
ATTCTTGATACGGAGATTCCCGCCCGCGCATCTTGAATCATCGCCCGCAAAACATCCTTCACCTGCACGCGATGATTTTCAAACCCAAACTGATAACTCTCTTCCGATGAATCCGCCAGTGCCTCAAACTCAATCGCCGCCTGCCCTTCATAGTTGACTTTCTGCCGCACGCCCGCCAACGCGGACACGGCATCGAATAACCTGCCCATCGAAGAAGTCAGCGGCGTGTTGATTTTCTTCTCTAATTGACTCCGCAAAATATTTAACTCTTGCGCCGAAAATTCTTTTACAGGCGCGAGGTCATTATCCCAATCCAAGCCGAGACTCCACAGCAGCGCCAGCGCCGCGCGCGCAGGTTTCTTAATTGCCGCATCGCCGCCAGGCAAAGGGAAATATTCCAAATACGCCGCACGTTGATAGTTTTTGTAATCTGCTACCAAAAATTCCCCGCCCCAAATTGCGCCATCATCGCCGTAACCTGTCCCATCAAAAGCGACTCCAATTACAGGCTCGTCGAGTCCATGCTCCGCCATGCAAGCAGCAATGTGCGCGTGATGATGTTGAACTGCGATGGTCGGAATATTTTCACGTTCGGCGCGTTCCAACGCATAACGAGTCGCCAGATAATTTGGGTGCATATCGTGAGCAATCGCCACAGGCTTCACGCGGAACAACTTCTCGAAATGCGCCACGCCCTGCTCAAAAGATTTCAACGTCTCATAGTTTTCCATATCCCCAATATGGTGACTCAAAAATGCATAATTCTTATTCGTGACGCAAAACGTATTCTTCAACTCCGAACCCGCTGCGAGAATCTGCGGAACATCAAAGGGAAGTTTGACGGGGAAGGGGGCATATCCACGCGAGCGGCGGATTGGATACGTGGTGCGTGTCTCGTGATTCGTAAAGACGCGCACAACAGAATCATCACAGCGGATATGAATATCACGGTTGTGCATGAGAAACGCATCCGCAAGTTTGGAGAGTCGTTCACGCGCATCATCATTATCGGTGGCGATGGGTTCTTCAGAAAGATTTCCGCTGGTTAAAACCAAAGGATGAACGCTTCGCGTAAAGGATGAGGGATGAAGAACATCAGAGAATAGCAGGTAATGTAAAGGCGTGTATGGGAGCATGACGCCGAGCCAATTGTTTCGTGGCGAAACTTCTTCCGCAATATTTGATTCGGATTTTTTCTTTAGTAAAACGATTGGTCTTGCAGGCGATTGAAGCAATTCGCGCTCATCATCGCTGACAAAACAATGCTGCTCAATGGTCTCTATATCTGGCATCATCAACGCAAAGGGTTTATCCACGCGGAGTTTGCGCGCGCGCAATTCGCTCACCGCTTTTGCATCCGTCGCATCACACGCGAGATGAAATCCACCGAGTCCCTTTATGGCTACAATTTTTCCATCATTCAACAACTTCCGCGTTTTTTTAATTATATTTTCATTCTGAATTCTGAATTCTGAATTCTGAATTTCCTCCAGCCACACATGCGGACCACACTCCCCGCACGCCACAGGCTGCGCGTGGAATCTCCTGTCCGTCGGGTTTTGATATTCGCGCAAGCAATCAGGACACAGGTCAAAGCCTGCCATTGTGGTTTTCGGTCTGTCGTAGGGAATATCTTTGATAATCGTCAGGCGCGGACCGCAATTGGTGCAGTTGATAAATGGATAGTGATAGCGTCTGTCATTCGGGTCGAACAGTTCGCGCAGGCAATCATCGCAAATCGCAACATCGGGCGATATCGGCTGGAATGCGCCGTCAATCGCGGTCGAATGTTGAATGTCAAAGGTCGTAAAGTTTTCTGGTGAAACTTCTTTGACAGTGATCTCATCAATCATTGCCAGCGATGGCTTTTCACTGGACAATTTTTTAATAAAGGATTTTACATTTTCTTCTTCCCCCTCGACATGAATATCCACGCCCGCCGATGTGTTATTCACCCAGCCCGCGAGATTCATCCGCAAGGCAAGGTTATAAACAAAGGGTCGGAAACCGACCCCTTGTACAATGCCTGTGATGTGGATGCGAGAAGCTTGCATGAGTAATTGGTGATTAGTAATTGGAGATTGGAGATTGGCTTGCCTCTCAGTGATTACAATCTCTAATCTCCAATCTCTATTTTCTATTTTCCTGCATTCTTCAACAACCATTCCACCCACGCGTCCATCCCCTCGCCCGTTCGGCAGGAAAGCGGAAAGATGGTCACGCCAGGGTTGAGGACTTGTATGCCGCGCTCGAAATAATCCATCCGAAAATTGACATACGGCAGCAAGTCAACTTTGTTGATGATGACCGCGTCCACGCCGCGATACATGCCAGGGTATTTATAAGGCTTGTCGTCGCCTTCGGGGATGGAAGCGACCAATACCGATTTATGCGTGCCGAGTTTGAAGTTCGCGGGGCAAACCAAATTGCCGACATTTTCCACGATGAGCAAATCATATTGCTTCAAGTCGAGTTGCTCCAACGCGCCGCGCAGCATCACCGCATCGAGATGACAATCTCCGCCTGTGTTGATTTGCACCGCGGCTTGCGCGCCAGCGGCGGCGGCGCGGTCAGAGTCAATCGAAGTGGCAATGTCGCCATCAATGGCGGCAACGCGCAATTTATCCTTCAAGCGCGGAAGTGTCTGCTCGATGAGCGAGGTCTTGCCCGCGCCAGGTGACGCCATAATGTTGATGGAAAACACGCCCGCAGATTCAATCCGCGCGCGATTCTCTTGCGCGAGGCGGTCATTTGCATTCATAATATTTTCAACAACTGGGATGTTTTGTGCCATGTTATCTCCTTGACAAAGGACTGAGCAAGTTCTACTTGCGGAATTAAAGTCCAGAAGTAGAACTTCTGGACTCCTGCTAATCTATATCAATTGACTCCAGCGAAAACTCTTCGCCCGCGATAATTTTCACGCCCACGCCGCCGCATTTGGGGCAGACCAATTCTTTTCCGTCGGGACGGTATTTTGTAAAACAAGCCATGCACTGCAACTCGGCAGGCACGCGGCGGAAGTTCAAGGTCGCGCCTTCGGCGATGGTATCCTTGGCGATGATGTCCCAATAGAACTGGATGGAATCGTCCACCATCGTGGCGAGCTCACCCATGACGAGATTCAGCGCGGTGATTTTCTTCGCGTCGGATTTTTTCGCGTGGTCGAGCGCAATCTTCAAAATCGATTCGGTGACAGGTAATTCGTGCATGATTATTTTGGCAGACCTGACAGGTTTTCAAAACCTGTCAGGTCTTTTTTGTGAACCTTTTTTACGCCGCAACGGGGAACATGGCTGAGGCTAAATCTGCGGGCTGGACGCCTGGCGTTTCGATGGCGTGCGCCGCATAGAACGATTCGATGGCGGCTTTGACGCTTGCCGCGTCCGCTGCCACGCCGTTGAGCGCGTGTTCGAGGTCGGGCAAAAGGTTAGCGGGGTAGAAGAAAAAGTCGCCCGAGATGTGAACGTCGCGCAGTTTTTCATCTTCCTTGACGGCGGTGACGCGCACCAATCCGCCAGGGGTTTTGAGCATGTTTTGGATGACGTACACGCCCTCGCGGATCTTCACCTGCTCGGCGCGCGGGCGGCGCGAGTCATTCGAGTGCAGCCATTCTTTAGTGTACATCACGTCGAGCAATTCATCGGCTTTCTTAAGCAATTCCTCATCCACTTCACGAACGATTTCCATTTTGCCGAGCAGCGGCTCGTAGCGTTGAACCAAGTCTAACATCAACGCTTCGGTGGATGGAATGCTGCCCGTTTCGCGCTTCATTGTGCTGAGATTATCGTGCAGGGTTTTGTAAACTTTGTCGCGGAATTTTTCATCTGGCACGCGCAGACTCTTCGACATCATCTCATAGTTAAAATCCATGATGAAGTTGCCGACGAGAATCAACATGCCTTCGATTTCCGCCGCGCCATTGCCAGAGACTTTGCGCCCGTTGGCGATGATGTCGTTGACAGGTTTATATTCCGCGTTCACGCCGAAAGCGCGGTAGGTTTCGATGACTGGCTGGAGATATTCTTTGTAGAAATTCGCCTTGTTCATCGCGATTCCAAATCTATCAGATTTGAGAATCAATTGATAGAAGAGTTGCTCGCCGTCGAGGTACACCGCACCGCCGCCAACTTCGCGCCGAATGACGGGGATGTTGTTCTCTTCCGCGAATTTCAAATCAATTTCCTGCTCCGCGTC
>DZBA01000028.1 GCA_022729775.1 Anaerolinea thermophila
CATTTTCTTTTTCGTTGTTTACGCTTTCCGCAATAAAGGTCTGGTGCAGTTTTAGCGATTCCGGCTTTTTCCCTTTTGATTCTGCCAGCCACGTTTCCGCCTTGCGGAGTTGGTCGCCTTGCAAAAGGTACGAATCATTTCTATGCGCCAGCAGCCATTCTTTTGCCTTCAAGAGAAGGTCGGTATGCATTTTCACATATTCCAGGTCCACCTCAATGGCAAAAAGCAATTGCCTTAATGATTCTTCATATTTTTCCTCCTCATTGAATAATATCCAATTACAGGATTCGATAGAATCGCGGGCTTTTTCATTTTTCAAGTCGCAGTACAGAATAGGGACAAAACGCTTGTTGAATTTTTCCGCATGTTCAACTTCCATGCTGCAAATTTCCGAAGCCACAGAATTGGGGCTGACTACAAAAATATAAACATTCGCCGCCTCGATGCCTTTGTAAATCTCATTTAACCATTTTGCGGTTGGGAGAATATCCTCCCAGTCCACCCAGACATTATGCTTTTCGCAGGTTAATGAACGATGTAATTTTTGTACGAACGTCTTGTCTTTTCTCGAATAACCAATGAAGATGTGTGTCATGTGAGCCTCCAATGATGTAGTCTGCGGATGTAAAGGGGAATTATACATCGTGGGTCATGGTGACGCGCCCCCAGACTCGCAAGATGTTAAAAAGAAATCGCCCATTTTTCAGGGCGATTTCTGTATTACCTTATCTTCTATTTCGCAAGAACGTCGGGATGTCCAAATCATCGCTGTTGATGGATGGCTGCTGCGCGGGCTTGATATCCGCTGTGGAGCGGGTCTCGAGCGGCGCGTTGACGCTGACCGATTCGATAGGACGCGCAAAGGGCGTATTGGCAACCGAGATGGGCTTATCAGCGTGCGCCGCGGGGCGTTGTTCCAAAGCGCGGCGCGGAACGCCAGCGCGCTCGAAGCCGGTGGCGATGACGGTAATGCGAATCTCGTCGCCTAGTTCGGGGTCAATCACCGCGCCGAAGATCATGTTCACATCCGGGTGGGCAGTCTCGCGGATGATTGCCGCGGCTTGATTCACCTCGAAGAGCGTCATGTTCGGTCCGCCGGTGACGTTGAACAGCACGCCGCGCGCGCCGTCAATGGTAATGTCGAGCAGCTTGCTGGAAATGGCTTGCTCCGCCGCAAGTTTGGCGCGTTCATCGCCAGAGCCGCGACCAACCGCCATCAACGCCGCGCCGCCTTCGGACATAATCGCTTTCACGTCCGCAAAGTCAAGGTTGATCAAACCGGGGATGGTGATCAACTCGGAGATGCCTTGAATGCCCTGATGCAGCACTTCGTCCGCCATGCGGAAGGCATCCTGCAAGGAAGATTTTTTGTCCGCCAGTTGGAGCAGCCGGTCATTGGGAATGGAAATCAGCGTGTGGGCGTGTTCCTTCATCTTTGCAATGCCCGCTTCAGCGGATTGCAAACGACGACCGCCTTCAAATGTGAATGGGCGAGTCACAACGCCAATGGTCAACGCGCCGCATTCTTTTGCGACTTGCGCCACAACAGGAGCCGCGCCAGTGCCGGTGCCGCCGCCCATGCCTGCCGCGACGAAAACCATATCCGCGCCTTTCAGCACGCTGTACAATTCATCGGAGGATTCTTCCGCGGCTTTGCGACCAACTTCCGGGTCGCCGCCTGCGCCAAGTCCGCGCGTGAGTTTATCTCCGAGGCGGACGCGAATCGGCGCGCGCGAAAGGGTCAACGCCTGCGCGTCGCTGTTCGCGGAGATGAATTCAACGCCCTGAATTCCTTCTTCCACCATTCGGTTAACGGCATTTTGTCCGCCGCCGCCGACTCCGATCACTTTGATACGGGCAAATGATTCGGCATTCAGATTTCTTTTATTCGAGTCCATGTGTTCCTCCTGGCAGGGATTTGCCAATCTTAAACGAAAAGTTGATTTTTTAACAGGGTTAAATGAGTCCAATCGTCTTTTTCTTGCGTAGTCATTTAGTCCTAACGCAAAGACGTAATTACTAACTTGTTACGCACCGTTCCGACACTTGCACCGCGCTGCGTTGCAGTGCAGGTGAGGTTTCCTCGTAAAACATGGATAAATTAATCAAACCTTCGGAACGTTTCGCGTAAGGTGAGTTACTAAGGCAACAAACGCTTCATCCAATTTTTAACAGCATCAAGATCAACCATACCCATACTTTCTCCTCTTGACTTGTTCTGCCTCGCCCTGGGGCTTGAAACCACCACATCATGTTCGCGCATATTCGTCGCCCAATGCAGCAGACCGACACTGGTTGAATATGCGGGCGAATCGAGTTTATCAATCAAGCCGGTCAAGTTTTCCGGCTGCGCGGTGCGGATGGGCATTCCCATTACTGCGCCTGCAAGTTTCTTGATGCCCGGCAGCGCGGATGAGCCGCCGGTCAACACCATGCCCGCCGGCAGCAAACCATCATAACCGGAGCGTTTCACTTCCTGCATAATCAGTCGGAAGATTTCTTCAACGCGCGCCTCGATGATATGCGCGAGGTCTTGACGATTGATCAGCACATCGTTTTCCTCACCAAACGGGCGGATGGTGAATGTTTCATCGTTGCGGACATCGGCGCGGAGGGCGTGACCATATTTCTTTTTGACTTCTTCCGCCTGGTCGGTGGCAAGGCGCAATCCGTGAGCAATATCCTGCGTAACATGGTTGCCGCCGACAGCCAGCACCATCGTGTGCCACACATCGCCGTTGACATAAATCGCCAAGTCGGTTGTGCCGCCGCCAATGTCGCAAACTGCAACGCCCATATCGCGTTCCTGCTCGGTCAATACCACTTCCGCAGAGGCGAGCGGATTCAAAACAAACTGCTGAATATCCACGCCTGCCGCGCCCACACACTGGCGGATGTTATCCACTGTCGCGGCGGCGGCGGTGATGATGTGCGTCTCGACTTCGAGTTTATAGCCGCGCATCCCGCTTGGCGTGCGCACGCCTTCCTGCCCATCCACCGTAATTCCGCGCTGGATGATGTGAACAATCTCGCGGTCATGCGGAATGGCGACGGCTTGCGCCTGTTCCAACGCGCGGGTGATGTCGCTCGCGTCAATGATTCCGCCGGGGATGCCGGTGGAGCCGCGGCTGTTCACAGAGGAAACATGCGCGCCCGCCAGGCTGACCATTGCGGTTGTAATCTCAAGCCCGGATGTGCGTTCTGCTTTTTCGACAGCGCGTTTGATGGCTTGCGATGCGGCGGCAAGGTCAACCACAACCCCCTTGCGGATGCCTTCCGACGGTTCGATGCCCACGCCAAGAATGCGGATGGATTTTGCGTCTTCCACCCGCCCAACGAGGGCGCAAACCTTTGTCGTGCCTACATCAATGCCAACAACAATTTCTTCCATCTTTTACTGTCCGCTATTCTCAGAAACCGGTTTATATTCAATCTCAGCTGCCATGCGATAATAAGGCGCTTCGGGGTATGTCACATTAATAAAGATCGGCTTGACTATTCTTTCTGCAAATGATTCAGTCAACGATTGATACACGCGCACCTTCAAAGCCATATCGTGCGCGCTGGTTCCAAAGAAAGCCTTCCATCCGCGCGAGTCTTCCCAGCCAAGCCCGTATGTTGCATCGTAGAACATGGTTGCATCCGCGGGGACGATTGGCGCGAGAAGGATAATCGCATCCACCAATTCCTTTTGGGCAAACGGCGGGGGAGCGAAGGGCGCGTCCGCGGGCGGGGTTCCCAGCGGCGGGTTTGCCAATCCTGTAACGGGAATCAAACCTTCCACCACGCCGCTCGGACGAAACGCCACGCCGGTTTCATCAATCCATGTATAGGCGTTATTCTGCTGCCACAAGACCACAGGCTGGCGCTCGACCACAGTCACGTAAAGATGATTCGGCAAATACACGCCCGCGTCCACTGAAAGCAGTTCGGGATAATTCATGCGCAGGCGCATTTCCACGTCTTCGGGCTGCACGGTGAAGATGGATTGTCCGAGGACGCCCGTCGCGTCGGAGATGGCTTCGCGGGTCAAGCGGTTGTTGCCAAGCACGGTAATGCTGGGGATATTAAAGTACGGATGCGCCAGCGCGAGGAAAATCATCACGCCAAACACGATGACCAACGCAAGCGACGTGAAGCGCCATTTGCGCGGTTGACTCGGCTGACTCAAACCGGGTCGGCGCAGGTGAATCTCCGGCATTCCCAAAGCGACATTGAAGCGGCGTTTTTTCTCCACTTCCACAAAGGTCGGTTTGGGAGCGACCAGCGTGCGCGAGGTGATGGGTTTAACCATCGGTTGGGTTGCGCGTTTGCCGGCGGTTTCCAATTCTTTGCGCGCGCGCTCGGCGCGGCGTTGTCGCGCAACTTCGGCGCGGGTCAAGTCGCGTTTGCTCATGACATCCTCCTGCGCTCGGTGTGGTCACGCTGCGCTTTGCGTTCCAGCGCGAGTTCGATCAAGCGGTCCACCAATTGCGGATAGGTCAATCCGCTGGCTTGCCATAATTTCGGGTACATGCTGATAGAGGTAAAGCCCGGCAAGGTGTTGAGTTCGTTCAAATAAACTTTGTTCATTTCTACATCAACGAAGAAATCGGCGCGCGCCATGCCTGCGCAATCAATGGCTTTATATGCGCGCGCGGCATACTCGCGGATTTGTTCGCTCATGCCCTCGGGCAGCTGCGCGGGGATGATGAGTCCCGAAGTACCGTCTTCGTATTTTGATTCATAGGAATAAAACTCGCGGCTCGGAAGAATTTCTCCGCACACGGAAGTTTGCGGGTCTTCATTTCCCAGCACGCTGACTTCGATTTCACGCGCGGGGTTCACGCCTTTTTCAACGACGAGGCGGCGGTCATAACGCGCGGCTTCCATCAGCCCTTCGTACAGGTCGGCGCGTGATTTGCATTTGCTGATTCCAACCGAAGAGCCGAGATTGGCGGGCTTTGCAAAAAACGGGTAATCGCCCATCGCTTCGATTTTGGCGATGACTGCGTTTGTATCTTTTTCGAATTCCGTCCGCAAGACCAAAACCGAATCCACAATCGGGATGCCGTTTGCGCGCATGACATCCTTGAAGATGCCCTTGTCCATGCCGACGGATGACCCCGCGACGCCCGCGCCGACATACGCCACATCCGCAAGTTCGAGCAGACCTTGAATGGCGCCATCCTCGCCGAAGGGACCGTGAAGCGCGGGGAAGAAAACGTCAATGTCGGAAAGTTTTTCGAGCGCCTCGCCACATTCCGTGCCGCGTAATACATAAAGCGCGGAGTGTGAAGGCTCTTGCGGAAGAACAACGCGATTCAAGTTTTGGATGTTTCCACTTACAAAAGCGTCGTGCGTATTTTCACCGTTGCACCATTCGCCATCCAGCGTAATGCCGACTTGAATCACTTCATAACGTTCGGGGTCAAGCGCGTTGATCACCGAGCGCGCGGACATCAGCGAAACGTCATGTTCGCCTGAGCGTCCGCCGAAGAGTACGGCAACGCGAGTCTTGCGGGAGGTGGGTAAAGAAGACATTGGTAATTGGTAATTGGGAATTACAAATCTCTAATCTCCAGTTACCATTCTCCGATAAGTTCAACTTCTAATTCGAGCAGAATTCCAAATTTTCCAAGCACTGTCTTTTGGGCAAGGTCTATCAACGCGCGGACGTCGCTGGCTTTCGTCTCGCCGTGATTGACAAAGAAATTTGCGTGGACTGCGCTGATTTCAGCGTTGCCGATGCGCGTACCTTTCAACCCCGCCGCTTCGATCAAACGCCCGGCATGATCGCCCGCAGGGTTCTTGAACATCGAACCCATGCTGGCGCCCGGAGGTTGCGTGGTTTTTCGGCGCTCGCTGAATGATTCGATTTTAGCAGACACTTCATCCCTGCTCGCATTTTTTAATCTCAACAACGCGGAGAGGATAATTGCATTTTCGTTGCGGCTTTTGAAAATACTCGCGCGATATGCGTACTGCATTTCATCCGCAGACATTTTCTTTCTTCCCGCGCGGGTCAACACGTCAGCCCAAACCAAACTCTGCGACATATCTCCACCGAACGCGCCGGCGTTCCCATACACCGCGCCGCCCACTGTGCCGGGGACAGTCGCCGCCCACTCCAAGCCGGAGAGTCCTTTTGCTGCGCAGCGATTCGCAAGGTTGCTAAAGATCACGCCGGACTCACACCACACTGCGGGCGAGTCGCCTTCTTCAAAGCGGACTTCCTTCGCGCGGTTCAAAACGACAACTTCGCGCGTGCCTTTGTCGCTGACCAGCACATTCGACCCGCCGCCGAGGATGGTGTAATATGCGCCCTGCTGCCAGATGGTTTGCATCACCTGTTCCAGTTCATCCGCAGAGTTGACCGTAACCAGCGCGTCGGCATTTCCGCCGATGCGCGCGGAAGTATACGGCGCAAGCGGAACATTCTGCTGCACCATATCGCCGAAGCGAATTCGTAACACGTCAACGGGGCGGGCGGGTGTGGTCATCATTTTCACTCTCGGATTCCAAAATCTCCAGATTTTGGAACGCCAACGACTCGCGTCATTGGACTCTGTTATAAGTTCTCCAATACTTTCGCGCTGACTTGGTCAGCGTCACCGGCAGACATGACAATCAAGACATCGCCCGCGCGGAGATTTTTCAACAAATAATCCGCTGTCTCTTCGAGCGAGTTGGTGTAATGCGCCGAAGGATGCGGCATGGCGCTCACGACTTCAGCGGAGGAAAAATCCTGTTTTGCTTCGCGCGAGGCATAAACCTCAGTGACCAAAACTTCATCCGCGTCGGAAAATGCGCGGGAGAATTCAAAGAATAAAGATTGCGTGCGCGAATAAGTGTGCGGCTGCCAGACTGCCCAGATACGGCGTCCCGCATAACGCGCCTTTGCGCCTGCCAGAGTCGCGCGGATTTCAGTGGGATGGTGGGCATAATCATCAATTACGACCACATCTTTACGCTCGCCGCGAATTTCAAAACGGCGTCCCGTACCGGTGAACTCACCCAGCGCATCCGCCGCCTCTTGCAGCGGAACGCCCAATATCGCCATCGCGGATAAGGTCGCCAGCGCGTTGCGAATGTTATGCACGCCCGGCACTTGCAGCGAAACCTTGACCGTTGAAATCACGCCGCTGACATTGGTCATCATGGAAAAATCAAAGCCGCCGCGCTGGTTTGCGGTATGTCCGCGCGCCTGCATCCACTGTGGGCTGTTGATGGTCATTTCGGTTTGCACGCTGTACGAAAGCACGTTCAAGTGTTTTGTGCGCGCGTAAGAAAGCAGGGACATTGCATTCTTATCTTCGGACGAAACGATTAACGTGCCGTCAACGGGCAGCAAATCTACAAACTGCTTGAATGTGGAATACATATCATCGAAGGTCGGGTAGCAATCGGGGTGGTCATGTTCGAGGTTCGTGATGACAGCCACCTGCGGTCTCAGTCCCAAAAACATGCGGTCATATTCATCCGCTTCGATGACGAAGATTTTGCCGCTGCCCGCGCGCGCGTTGACCTTCAAATTATTCAGCGTGCCACCGACGATAAAGGACGGGTCGCGCTTCATCTTATATAACGTCCACGCAATCATCGCGGTTGTTGTCGTCTTGCCATGTGTGCCGGCAACGGCGACGCCTGTTTTGTTCACCATCAATTGACCGAGAAAATCCGCGCGTTTGTAGACGGGGATTCCCGCGCGCTGGGCGGCTTGTACTTCCGGGTTTTCATCGCCAATCGCAGAGGAACGAATCACCACATCCGCGCCGGTGATGTTCTGCGCGTCATGTCCAATCTGGACGGTGATGCCGTTTTTTTGCAGATCTTCTGCAAACGGCGAAAGCGCGCGGTCTGAGCCTGTCACCTTGTACCCACTCTCTTTGAGCAGGCGCGCAATGGCAGAAAGCCCCGAACCTCCAATGCCGATGAGATGAATGTGTTTCATGCAATTAATCCAATGATCCGGTGATTGATTAGACGAAAACAACGATGATAAAGATCAAGATGATAATGACCACAAAGTAGATGCTGGGTTCGCCCAAAAAGCGCGGGGGCATGTACTTCAACATCGTGTCAATTGCGGCAATGATCATCGGGTCTGTCGCGGGACTCATAATATGCGAGTATGGATAATTTGCCATGTGGTTATAGAACAAAATGGAACCAACCACCAAATATCCGTTGAACGCGCCCAACACCGCGCCAAAGAGCGAATCTTGCAGCTTCTCGCGCCGGGCTTGGGCGGCAAGGCGCGGAATGACAATAACCGTCTGGTAGCCAAAATAAGTCAGCGTCAGCAGGATCAAGATACGAATCCAAAAAACCGAGCTGCTCCCCGCGGGCAGGTCGCGCACCAGCGGAATATATTTTTCAAGCAGCAGGTTCACCGCAAGCGCGGTAATCGCGCTGAATGAAACCAGCAATTCCTTGACCCATCCGCGCATGGCGCCAATGAGCGCAAAGACAATGACGTACATCCAGAAAACATAAATCATACTCATCATAATGGCGCATCTCCTGCCAGTTTAACCAACTGGCTGGCAATCTCGTTTGCCGCATTAGGAAGTGATAGATTCTTCATTGCGGCGCTCATGGATTTGAGCCTATTTCCATCGGACAATAATTCTTTCACAGTACTCAAAAATTTCTCTTGCAGGGCTTCATCTTGCAACAACAGCGCGGCGTTTTGTTCGACGAGAAAATCCGCGTTCACTTTCTGGTAACGCCACGCATACGGATACGGCACAAGCACGGCAGGCAGACCGAAGACGGGATACTCGCCCAAAGTGGACGCGCCCGCGCGCGATAAAACCAAATCGGCGGCGGCAAGCGCCGCGCCCATTTCATGCAAGTATGGCATGGCATGATAACGGGACTTTAACTGCGCGGGGATTTCCTGCGCCGCTTTCTCAACCACATCCCAATCGAGCGAGCCGCTGATGTGGATGACCTGCGCAAAGCCAAGTAATTCTTTAAGGTTCTGCAAAACCGCCGTATTGATCGAACGCGCGCCTTTGCTTCCGCCGGTGATGAGCAGCGTGGACAGCGAAGCATCCAGCCCGAAGTGATGAACAGCCTGCGCGCGCGACCAATTGCGAAGGTCAGCGCGCAGCGGATATCCGGTGACGACGAGTCTGCGCGGGCGCGAAAAATATTTCCTCGAAGCGGGCGCGGTCAGCGTCACAACATCCGCAAAGCGCGATAAAAATTTGAGCGCGAGTCCCGGCTCCACATCAGGGACATATAACAAAGTCGGGATGTTGTACCCGGCAACCGCCATCGGCGCGGCGATGTATCCACCGGTAAAGAAGAGCGCGTCTGGTTTGAATTCACGCAAGATGCGGCGCGATGCGGTCACGCCGCGCGCAAGCTTGAGCATGTTCGCGGGCAAAGTCCTCAAGCCAACGCCATGCACGCCAGCCGCCGGTATCGAGCGATATGGAATGCCCGCGCGTTTCACGAGTTGCTCTTCCATGCCGCCTTCACCGCCAACCCATAAGGTTTCAACTTTCAACTGTTCGAGAACGGCGAGCGCGGGATAAACCCCGCCGCCCGTTCCGCCCGCGCAAATCAACAACCGCACTGTAAGACCTCCGTATATCGAGTTGATCTTCCGGGGACAACCTGCCAGCCTGACGTGAAATGTTCAAGACGATGCCAAGCGCGGCAAGCGTGGCGACAAGGTTCGAGCCGCCCGCGCTCACAAAGGGAAGCGCATTCCCTGCAAAGGGCAGCAGCCCAACCATCACTGCCATATTGATAATGGCTTCGAAAGCGATCCAAATCACAAGACCAGAGGCGATGAGCGTGCCGAGCATATCGGGCGCGCGGCGCGCGACTACAAATCCGCGCCAGACCAACGCCGCGTACAGACCAATCAACGCGACGGCGCCGACCAAACCAAGTTCTTCCACCACGACAGCAAAGACGCTGTCCGTCGGCGGGACAGGCAATCCGGTGAGTTTCGATTGCGATTGTCCCAAACCAGCGCCGAACCATCCGCCGTTGACAATGGCTTCGAAAGAGCGGCGCACATGATAAGAGGCTTGCAGCGGGTCTTTGATGCCTGCAAGAAAATCGCTGACGCGCTCGCGCCCGGTCAAACTCACGGAAGAGACAAACCACGCCGCGAGTGATGCGACAATCAATAAGCCGCCAATCTGTTTCAAGTCGCCGCCGGCGAGGAAGAAAAGCACGCCGCCGAGGATGATGACCGTCGCGGCTGCGCTCAAATCGGGCTGCTGATAAATCAATCCACCGACCACGCCGAGAATAACGCCCAGCGGAACCAGCCCCAGCGACATATCCTGCAAGAATTGACGCTTGGCATATAACCAAACCGCGAGATACAAAATCGAAATCAGTTTTGCCAGTTCAGAAGGCTGCGCCGAGCCATCGAAGAATGCGCGTTTTGCGCCGAAGCGAATCCCATTCGTCAACAAAATGATGATGAGCAGCAAAATGGTCACAGCCATTGCCGGCACGACCAAATTTCGCCAGTAGTGATAATCAAAAAACGCGAGGAAAATAGCAATCACCAAGCCCGCGCCGAGCCATGTCAACTGGCGGTTGAACATGTACATCGCGTCGTCGTACGCGCCCAGGGAAAAATCCCATGAAGCGGAGAATAACATCAACATGCCAAAGACAATCAACGCCACCATCGAGATGAGCAGCGGCATATCAAACCCAAGCAGGAATGAGTTGGAATCCTGTCTTTGTTTTACGAAAGTTCCGATACCCATTTTCTAAACGCGGCTCCTCTCTCTGCAAAGTCTACGAACTCGTCATAACTTGTGCCGCCCGGCGAGAACAAAACCACGTCCCCGGCGGATGCGACCTCAGCGGCTTTTGCCACCGCGTCTTGGACATTCTTCACGCGATGAAAATCAACGCGCGTTTCTTTCAACGCCTTCTCGATCAACCCGCCCGCCTCGCCAAACGCGACGACGTGATTCACGCGCTGACGAATCAACTGCGCGATTTCATCCCAGGGGAGTTTTTTATCGCGCCCGCCGAGCATAAGGACGATGGGTTCATCGAACGCATGAATGGCAGCCATGCTTCTTTCGGGCGCGGTGGCAATCGAGTCGTTATACCAGCGCGCGCCGCGAAACTCGCGGACAAATTCCAAACGATGCGCGACGCCGCGAAAATCCTCGACTGCTTCAAGCATATCATCTAATTTGAATCCAGCCGCGTGACCGATGGCAAAGGCAGCCAGCACATTGGCGACATTGTGATCGCCGCGCAATTGAATCTTCTCGCGCAGCAGCAGCGGCAGGTAGGCATATTTATCGCGCAGGCTGAGCAAACCGTCGTGATGATACGCGCCGTCCATGCCTTCGGGCAAGTCTTTCAACGTGAAAGAGAACAACCTGCCTTTGACCTTATTCCGCAAATCCCACGCGCCTTTATCATCGCGGCTGAGGATGGCGGTATCGTTTTCGGTTTGGAATTGCAAAATACGCGCCTTCGCGTTGGTGTATGCTTCCATCGTGCCGTGACGGTCGAGATGATTCGGCGTGATGTTCAAAATCGCGGCGATGTTCGGCGAAAGGGTCATCTGTTCCAATTGGAAGGAAGAGAGTTCCAAAATCGCCAAATCGTTCGCGGTCATATCGTCCACGTAGTTAATCAGCGGGTCGCCGATGTTGCCGCCGACATAACAATTCTGAATTCTGAATTCCGAATTCTGAATTGAAAGTTTCGCCATTTCACCGACCAGCGTCGTCGTTGTCGTTTTGCCTGCCGAACCTGTAATGCCGATGGTCTTACACGGAACGACTTCCATGAAAATTTGCGTATCGTTCGATAATGGCATCCCGCGCTTGACGGCTTCTTCCACAATGGGCAGAGTCAACGGGACGCCGCCGGAAAGGCACAACACATCGGTCTTGTTCAACAACTCCAGCGGATGCCCACCCAACGCCCAGTTGATATTAAACTCCGCGAGGGATTCACGCGCAGACTTTAACTCATCCGCGCTGCGGGAATCGCTCAAGGTCACGTTTGCTCCGTGACGAGCGAGCCAACGCGCGAGGGCAAGTCCCTGACGAGCGGCGCCTAGAATCAAGATGCGAGTGTTGTTCCAATTGGTCATAATAAAAAGTTACGAGTTACGTTTCTACCTGTTTACCTAAACTTGCGATAATCCAATGCCCACGAGCGCCGCCATCAAGCCGATGAGCCAAAAGCGTTGAACGACTTGGGTTTCGCTCCAACCGAGCAATTCAAAATGCAGATGGATGGGCGCCATTTTGAAAAAACGTTTGCCTTTTGTCCATTTGAAATAACCGATTTGAATCACCACGCTGATCATTTCCGCGAGCGGGATGATGCCGATGACAATCAACACGGGCCATTGACCGGTAATCAACGCCACAACTGCCAACACCGCGCCAAGCGAGAGCGAGCCAGTATCGCCCATGAATAATTCGGCGGGATGCACGTTAAACCACAAAAAGCCGAACAATGCCCCAACGAGGATGAAACAAAAGCGGGCAATGTAAACTTGTTCTTGAATCAGAGCGATGCCGCCATAAGCAGCAATGGCGGTGGCGGTAATCAAACCTGCCAAGCCATCCAACCCATCGGTGAAATTAATCGCGTTGGATTCCGCGATGATGATAAACGCCGCCAGCGGAACATACAGCCAGCCCAATTCGATTTCAAAGAAAAGTCCGGGGAAGTATAAATCCGGCACATCCATTTTATATTTCAAAACATAGGCTGTGATGAGCGCAAGAATCACCTGAAACGCAAACTTGGTGCGCGCGCGCATTCCATCGCCCTTGCGTTTTCCGCGGATGCCTTCCCAATCATCTGCCGCGCCGAGAAGGGCAAATCCCAGCATGACCACCATCGGGACAAGCACAGAACTTCCCACGCCGCTGGTGGTGACGCCCATCAAATCCACTGCATTGAGCAAGCCATTAAGCAGCAGCACCGGCAAAATAAACATCACACCGCCCATCGTGGGGGTTCCCATTTTTACGCCATGATGACCGGGTTCTTCCACGCGGATGATTTTTCCAATTTTGTAGTGCCGCAAAATGCGCAGGAGTGGTCCGCCCCAGATGGCGGTCATAATGAAGGCAAGCCCGGCAAAACTGAGCGAAAGGGCGATCTGTCTCATGATTTGATCTCTAACGCGGCGGTGATTTTGTCCATGCGTAAACCATGCGAACCTTTGATTAACACTACATCAGTATCTGAAAGGTTTTTCTTCAACCACTCGAGGATGGAATCCGCTTCTTCGAACTCGAGAATATTCGCGGGTTTGAATCCTACGCGGCGGGCGGATTCGGCGATGACATGCGCGCGAGTCCCAAGCGTGATGATAATCTTAGCGACCTGCGCGGCGCGCATCCCGACCATCTCATGTCCCTGCCTTTCATAGGGACCGAGCTCCAGCATATCGCCCAACACCGCAATCTTTCTACCATCCAATTCATCCAACAGGTTCAACGCGGCAAGCATGGATTCCGGCGAGGCATTATATGTATCATCGAGAATCAGCGCGCCCGCCTTGCTGCGAACTGCGACAAGGCGCAATTGCGTGCGCCCGCTCTTCAACCCTTCAAAGATTTCCTGCCAGTTCAAACCGTCATTCAACCCGACGGCAGCCGCGCGCAACACCGTATGCACGGAATGTCGTCCAATCATCGGGACGTGCGTGTGCAGCGCTTCATTTTTATAATGCAATCGAAAGCGAATGCCATCGAGTCCCAAGCCTTCGATTTGGTCAGCCCACAAATCCGCTTCGGGAGAAAGCCCGTAGAAGAAGACGCGCGCTTTGGCTTTCTCTTCCATCTTGCGCACCCAGGGGTCATCGAAGTTGAGAATGGCAACGCCATCAGCGGGGATCGCCTGCACGAGTTCGCTCTTGCCGCGCGCAATGGCTTCCTGCGACCCGGCGCGTTCCGCGTGGACAGTGCCGATGTTTGTAATCACGCCGATATGCGGCTGGGCAATATCGCACAAAAACTGAATTTCGCCGGGGACGTAAAATCCCATTTCGAGGACGGCGCGTTCATGCTGTTCATTTAATTTCAAAATGGTCAGCGGCAAACCGATTTCATTATTCAAATTGCCGGGGCTGCGCAGCGTGTCATAACGCACGCTCAACACCGCAGCAGTCGCTTCTTTCGTTGTGGATTTACCAACACTGCCCGTAATGCCAATCACGCGCAGGTGTAACTTGCGACGCCAAAAACGCGCAATCTGTTGCAGCGCAGAAATGGTATTGTCCACGCGCAAACAAAGCGGCGACGAAAGATCGAGCGGCGATGGAATGCGGAATTCACCGCGCAAATCCATCACGCGGAAGTTTGCGGGCATATCCCGTTGTATTAAAGCAAAAGAAGCGCCCTTCTTGAAAGCGTCTTCTATAAAGTCGTGACCGTCCACATGCTCGCCGGGGATGGCAATGAACAACGCGCCGCGAGTCGCCTGACGCGAGTCAATCACCGCATCGGGAATAGCAGCGGTTGCTTCGGTCACACGCACCGAGGTAAGGGCTTCAAAAATATCGGCAAGGGTAAGCATGTTATTGGTTAACCAATTGTTGACGGATCAAGTCGGGGGGAATATCCAAAAGCAGGACAGTTTTTTGCGCGACTTCCGAGAACACCGGCGCGGCAGTATCCGAACCCCAAATGGATGCGGAGGGGCGTTCGAGCCAGACGTAAATCATAAAACGCGGGTCGTCCACCGGTCCCCAACCAATGAAGGATGTATTGGTTTGCGTATTATCGTAAAAGCCATCCACAGGAATTTGCGCGGTTCCGGTTTTGCCTGCCACGCGGTAGCCCGGCACGCGCGCTTGCGACGCTTCCGCTTCCAAAGAAACTGCGAGCATCCCCGAAAGCGTGCTGGCAGTTTGCGCCGAAATGGGAGAGCCGGCAAATTGCGCGGGGGAATTATATTCGCGCCCGTCGCGCACCATCGCGTATAACGTATGCGGAATGACCATGCGCCCGTTATTCGCCACAGCCGAAGCCGCCATCAACATCTGAATTGGGGTCGTAGTGACGCCCTGACCAAATGAATTTGTGCCGAGGTCAACAGGATACCAATCCGCGTCGCCGGGGAGTTTGAGCCTGCCTGGGGCTTCGCCTGCGAGGTCAATGCCGGTCAAATGTCCCAAGCCGAAGTTGTTCATATAGCGATAAAAACTACCCGCGCCCATCTGCGTGGCAACCAACGCCATGCACACGTTGAGCGAATGCTGCAAACAACCAACCATGCTCTGCTCGCCCCACGCGGATTGATCCCAGTTTTGAATGGTGACGCCGCCGACGAGAATTGCGCCGGTATCGAGATAAGTTGTTTGTGGCGCGACTGTGTTTGTATCCAGCGCCGCAGCCATGGTTAAGATTTTGATGACAGAGCCGGGCTCGTATGGCATGGAAATTGCGGGGTTGAACTGGCTGGCTTTATCGTAGATGTTGCCATATTCCCAAAATTGGTTCAAGTTCATGCGATGGCTGGATGCCATTGCCAAAACCTCGCCATTGCGCGGGTCCATCACAACAATCGTGCCGCGTTCTGCGCCATAAGTTCCCAGCGCGCTATCTAATATTTTTTCGGTTTCGGCTTGCAAATCGCGGTTAATGGTCAGCACCAGAGTCGCGCCGTTCATCGCGTGAGGAATTTCAAAGGCTTTGTTTGGGTCGGTGGGAACAAGCGCCTGCACCGGATTGCCGGCAAGCAGCACGTCATATTTTTCTTCAACGCCAAAATAGCCGCGACCTTCGCGGGTGACAAATCCAATCACATTGGAAGCAAGCGCGTCTTCCGGGTAGCTGCGCTGCGGATGCGACTTGAACTCCAACCCTGCCAAACCACCCGAAATGCCTTCGGGGGCGCGCTCATCCATTGACTTCTTCATCTCGCGCAAACGAGTGACATGCTGCGTCTCGACAAAATCCGCGAGAACGACATAAGACAATCCCTGCATTGGATTCTCGATGCTGCCCAACACCTCTGCATAATCAAGTCCCAATTCACTGCTGACGGCAAAGGCAATCGCTTGCGCGTCTTTGACAACGCTCAAGTCCACGCCAATTTCATAGACAGACTTATTCCCCGCGAGCAAATGTCCATTGCGGTCATAGATTTCACCACGATCAGGATAAAAGGTGCGGAGTTCGTATGCGTAATTAGAGGCATTCTTGCGGAAGATTTCCGCTTCCGGACTGTTTTGGATGCGAATCAGCTGCGCGATGATAATCAGCGCAGCCAAGCCCATCAGCGCGCCCAAGACCTGCACGCGCGGCACATATTGGTCTCTCATTGCATCCCCCGCGAAGAAGCCGCGATCTTTTCATCCACCCACTCCAACAGGGATTGGTTATATTCAGGCAAAATGCTCAACGCGCTTAACTGCGGAAGCGACGCGGAAGACAGGATTTTCGGTTCCGGTTTGGCGTACCCCGGCACAACCAGATATTCGACTTCGATTTGCTCCATCGGGCGGAAGCCGAGGTCGCGCGCGCGGCGCTGCATCACGCTGGAAGAAGTCAAAGAAGCGAGCTGTGTTTGCAAATCTGCGCTGGCTTGTTGATTATCAGCGATGACCACATTCAGGTCTTGAATTTCGCGCCCGGCAATCGCGGCTTGCGAGGTCACATCGAGGTATAACGTGGCAATCATCGCAAGCACAACCACCACAAGCAGCGCGCTGCCGATCCACTGGCGTTGAAGTCGCCAGGGAGCGATTTTATATGCGTGCGTAAGGTGGCTGATGTTTTGTATGTTCATAATC
>DZBA01000311.1 GCA_022729775.1 Anaerolinea thermophila
GACGCGCTCGACCCGCAGGCGAAAATCCCCGAGTTCAAGGCGTGCGCGGTGCAGGTCTTCCCCGCGAGGGAGAGTGATTTGCCGAATGCGGATGTTGTTTTGAATAGGGGACGGTATTAAAACGCGGAGTCCAGAAGTTCTACTTCTGGACTCCCGCATGTAAAATGCTATACTTAATCTATGGACGAAAAACAATTTCCCAAATTAGATAAAACTGCCTTTTCGGTAGTGTCTTCATTTGAAGAAGCCGACCGCGAAGACAGGGAATACTGGCTTTCAAGAACGCCTTATGAACGCTTGAAATATATGGAACTTTTGCGGAGAATCAATTATGGACATGCTGCTACCGCCCGACTTCAAAGAGTTCTTGAAATTGTTGAAAGAGCATGATGTCCATTATTTGCTGATTGGGGGATATGCCGTTGGTTATCACGGGTATCCACGCGCGACCGATGACTTGGATATATGGATTGCCATTCATCCTGAAAACGCGCAAAAAATAGTATCCGTTTTGAAAGCCTTCGGGCTTGATGACCCTGCATTAACTCCTGAATTATTCCTGCAAAGCCCAAAGATTATCCGCATGGGATACCCGCCCATGAGATTGGAAATCACTACTTCCATTTCCGGCGTTGAATTTGACGAATGTTATCAGGCAAGAATCATGGATAAATTGGATGGCATTGAAGTGAATCTAATAGACTTGGAACATCTTAAGCAAAATAAGAAGGCAAGCGGCAGGGCAAAAGATATAGCGGATTTGGAAAATCTATAAAGTTTAGAATATTAGAGAGTAGAGCGTAGTAAAATACTGCTCATCTATTCATCTATTCTCTATTTATCTTTTCTCTTTTCCCTACTCTCTTTCTTCCACCCCAAGCGGGGACATAAGGTGAAACATGCCACTTACACAACAGGAAATTAAATCCCGCGCGTATGCGTTTGTCAAAGAATGGGAGGATACTTCGCGTGAACGCGCCGAAGCCCAGACGTTTTGGAATGACTTCTTCAACATTTTCGGACTCTCGCGCCGACGGGTCGCTTCGTTTGAAGAACCCGTGAAAAAATTGGGCGATGCGCGAGGCTCGATTGATTTGTTTTGGAAGGGGACTTTGCTTGTCGAGCATAAATCCAAAGGCAAGGATTTGGATAAAGCCTACTCGCAGGCGTTGGATTATTTTCCTGGAATCAGCGAAGCGGAACTTCCGCAGTATGTCCTCATTTCGGATTTTGAAAAATTCCGCCTGTATGATTTGGACGCGGGCGCAGAATTTGACTTTACGCTGAAAGAACTGCCCGATAAGATTCATCTCTTCGGTTTTATCTCTGGCTATAAATCTCATGCTCATCACGAAGAAGACGCGGTGAATATTCGCGTGGCAGAAAAGATGGGGGAACTGCACGATGAACTTTTGAAAAGCGGTTATAGCGGACACGCGCTGGAGGTCTTCCTTGTGCGGCTGGTCTATGTGTTGTTCTCGGATGATACGGGCATTTTCCCCAAAGACCATTTTCATTATTTTCTCGAAAACAGAACGGACACAAACGGTTTCGATACAGGCGCGACGCTGGCGTTGATCTTCCAAACGCTGAACACGCCCAACGAAAAACGCCAAAGCGGAATGGATGAAGAAGTTTTGCAATTCCCCTACGTCAACGGCGGCTTGTTCGATGAAGCGTTACCGATTGCGATGTTCAACCAAAAGATGCGGAAGATTTTGCTCGATTGCTGTTCCTTCGATTGGAGCAAGGTCTCGCCCGCGATTTTCGGCTCGCTGTTCCAATCGGTGATGGATAAAAATCAGCGGCGCGAAATCGGGGCGCATTACACCTCCGAGAAAAATATTCTCAAAGTGGCGCGTCCGTTATTTTTGGATGATTTACGCGCGGAGTTCGAATCGGTCAAGACCAGCCAACCCAAACTCAAAGGGCTGCATGACAAAATCGCCGCGCTGAGATTCTTCGACCCTGCTTGCGGCTGCGGAAATTTTCTCATCATCACCTACCGTGAGATACGCAAACTTGAAATCGAAATCTTGAAGCAGTTGCGGAAACTTTCGGGCAAGGACGCGCACCAATTGATTATCGGCGTGGACGCGCTCTCGCGCATTGACGTGGACTCTTTATACGGAATCGAACTGGAAGAATTCCCCGCCCGCATTGCGGAGGTGGCGATTTGGCTGACCGACCACCAGATGAATATGGAACTCTCGCAGGAATTCGGGCAGACGTATATCCGTTTACCGTTGAAGAAATCTGCCAACATCAAAAACGGCAACGCGCTGCAATTGAGTTGGGACTTTGTGCCGAAAGCGAACCTGACCATTTTGGGCAACCCGCCTTTTATTGGGAAGCAAATGCGCAACGCGGAACAAAACGCGGATATGGATTCCGTCTGCGCTCCGCTCAAAACCTACGGCGTGCTGGATTACGTCAGCGCGTGGTACGTGAAAGCCGCGCAATTCATTCAAGGCACAAATATCAAAGTCGCTTTTGTTTCGACCAACTCCATCACGCAAGGCGAGCAGGTCGGCGCGTTATGGAATTGGATGCTGGCGCAAGGCGTGAAAATCCATTTTGCACACCGCACCTTTCGCTGGATCAATGACGCGCGTGGAAAAGCTGCCGTGTTCTGCGTGATTGTCGGCTTTGGCTTGGGCGACGTGAGCAAAAAGCGTTTGTTCGATTACGCTTCGCCCGACGCGGAAGCAATGGAAATTACAGCGAAGAATATTAATCCGTATTTGGTTACGGCTGATGACATAATTGTCAATAGTCGCACTACGCCAATATGTGAAGTTCCTCAAATGAGTTTTGGAAGTATGCCGAATGACGGCGGCTTTTTGCTTTTAGATTCAGACGAGAAAAAAGAACTGCTTGATGTAGAACCAAACGCTAAAAAATATATTCGCCCATTTCTTGGGTCGCAGGAATTTATCAACAATCAAGAACGTTGGTGTATTTGGCTGGTTGAAGTATCGCCTGCTGAAATGCGAACTTTGCCCGAATTGATGAAAAGAGTTGACGGAGTAAAAAATCATCGCTTACAAAGCAATCGGGAAGCAACAAAGAAGTTAGCGCAAACACCTTATCTGTTTGGCGAAATCAGACACTCTGAATCAAACTATCTTCTAATTCCTGGAGTTTCTTCTGAAAATCGAAACTATATTCCAATTGGCTTTTTAGACAAAAATGTTATAGCAAGTAACGCGGCTCTTACTGTTCCCAATGCGGAACTTTATCACTTTGGCGTTTTGACCTCGCAAATGCACATGGCATGGATGCGTTCTGTTTGCGGAAGATTGAAAGGCGATTATCGCTACTCCAACAACATCGTCTATAACAACTTCCCCTGGGCGGCGGAGGTCAGCGAGAAGCAAAAGTCACAGGTGGAGAAGTCCGCGCAAGAAGTTTTGGATGCCCGCGCCCGCTATCAGAACTCCGAGTTCCCCCCTACGGGGACGATGTCGGAGAACTCGGAGTTCTCAACCGCCGTCTCATTAGCCGATTTATACGACCCGTCCGCCATGCCCAAAGTCCTTGTGGATGCTCACCGCGCCCTCGATAAAGCCGTAGATCAATGCTACCGCCGCGAGTCGTTCAAGTCCGAGCTGGAGCGGTTGGAGTTTTTGTTCAGTTTGTATCGTCAATATACAGAACCGATGTCCGCAGCGATGGAGTCAAAGCCGAAGAGGAAGAAGAAAGTAGATGTATAATTTTATGGAACAGGAGAAAAATTATGACTAGAACCTTTACCGCTGTAATCCATAAAGAAGATGACTGGTACGTGGCAGATTGTCCCGAAGTGGGAACGGTCAGCCAGGGCAAAACCATTGAAGAAGCCATTGCCAATCTAGCAGAAGCAACCGAATTGTATCTGGAAGAATTTCCTTTGCCAGAAAACGGTCATCCATTCTTGACTACTTTTGATGTAGCAACGTATGCCTAACTTGCCACACCTCTCAGGAAAAGAAATCATCCGCGCATTGGAGAAACTTGGTTTCGTTCAAGCGCGTCAACGCGGCAGCCATGTTGTTATGAAAAAATCCACGCCAGAGGGGAATGTTGGTTGCGTCGTGCCGATGCATGGCGAAGTGGCAATTGGTACTTTGCATAGCATTCTCAAACAGGCAAAAGTCTCGGCGGATGAATTTATACGAGCTGCGAAATAACTCCTTT
>DZBA01000312.1 GCA_022729775.1 Anaerolinea thermophila
CGCGGATGTGGAGGCGGTGACCCCGCCGCCCGCGCGCGCCAGTTTCGCCATGAATGACGCGCCCGCCACAATCGAAGGTTCCTCCACAACGAAGGGAATTAAAACATCGCGCCCATTGATCATAAAATTCAAACCGATGCCTAAAGGCAGCGCGTACATTCCGATGAC
Source organism: Anaerolinea thermophila (assembly GCA_022729775.1). Taxonomy (GTDB): domain Bacteria; phylum Chloroflexota; class Anaerolineae; order Anaerolineales; family Villigracilaceae; genus Villigracilis. The sequence goes on from DZBA01000312.1 coordinate 169, forward strand.
GTTCTCAATCATGTGGTCGGCAGATTCAGGTGAGAGTCCGCCGGTGGTGAAGGGGAGCAGGTCTGCGGGCGCGCGCTGTGCGGCATCGGCTAATTTTGCGCGTCGTTCTTCGATGGGCAGATTGTAGAAACCGGAGATGCGGGAGTTTGTCATGTGTTTGTCCAAAATGAGGTTTGATTGATTATAATATCGGAGAGGTATTTTTATCATGCTCCTGACCCGTGAACAATTGCAGGAACGTCTTTTTGCGCTTCATCGCGCCAGCCTTGAACTGGTGAAGGATGTCTCGCTTGAAACTTTGCTCGAACGCATTGCATCTGTTGCTTGTGAACAGGCGCACGCGCATTATGCTGCGTTAGGCGTGTTGGATGATAAAGGCGAATTGTTCAAATTTGTCTCTGTTGGTATGACGGATTCTCAAATTAAGAGGATACCACATCCTCCCAAAGGCGATGGCTTGATTGGGGAATTGATTGGCGCGGAATATCCCTTGCGCGTGCCGGTGATATCAGACCATCCGCGCTCGGCGGGGTTTCCCGCGCACCATCCAAAGATGACCTCGTTTCTCGGCGTCCCAATTCGCGCAGGTGATAAGCAGCTGGGGCAAATCTATCTAACAGAAAAAAAAGACGCGTCTGAGTTCAACGCGGATGATGAAATGATCATCCAAATGCTTGCCGCGTACGCCGCAACCGCAATTCAAAACGCGATGCTGTACGAGCAGATGAAGGAACGCGACCTCGCGCTGACCCGCCGCAATGTGGATATGGCGCTGCTCAATGGAATTGCTTCTGCGCTGACCTCCAGTTTGGAATTGGACGAAATCCTTAACAAAACGCTTGGCTTGGTAGTCAATTACATGAAGGTCGAAGCAGGCGAGATATTTTTGTTGGAGGAAGACAAAACCACGCTGCGCATGGTCTTGCATCGCGGTCAAGCCGCCGAAGCATTTTGGACGAGCAACACCTTCCACGTTGGCGAAGGATACCCAGGCATCGTCGCCCGGACGCGCCAGCCAATGGTGGGAATGCACCTCGCCAATGATACAAATTTTTTGCGTGATGCGGTGGTTCAGGCGGGCTTTCAACAGATTGCATGTGTCCCTTTGCTTGCAGGCGATAACTTGATGGGCGTAATGAGCGTCGCCACCCGCGAGATAGAACCCTTCGATGAAAGAAGCGTCCAATTGCTGACCGCTGTTGGCGCGTGGGCAGGGCTATCCATTGAAAATGCGCGTTTGCATACCAATGCCCGCCGCCTTGCTGTTTTGGAAGAGCGTAACCGTATCGGCATGGATTTGCATGATGGCATTATCCAGTCCATTTACGGTGTTGGACTTGCGCTCGAAGGCGTGCAGCACATCTTGTCTGAAGACCCGCGCAGCGCAAAAGACCGCATTCAACACGCCATTGACGGGCTGAATCAGGCAATCCGCGACATCCGCGCCTACATCCTTGACCTGCGCCCGCGTCAATTGGATAACGAAGGCTTGCTCAACGGCATCAAACGTTTGATTGCGGAATACCGCGCCAACACATTCTCTGAAATCAGCCTAACCGAACCAGACCTGGATCTGAAAGACCTTCCGCATACGCACGCGCTGGCTTTATTTCACATTTGTCAGGAATCGTTGGCAAACGCAGCTAAGCACGCAAAAGCAAAAAATGTGCAGGTTGCAGTGTGGGCGACTGCGGAGCGCGCCCTGCTTGAAATTCGGGATGATGGCGCGGGATTTGACCTCGATAAGATGCAAACATCCATCGGGCATGGGCTTGCCAACATGCAAACCCGCGCGCACGCGGTTGGCGGTGACTTAGACCTCTCATCCGCGCCCGGAGATGGAACCACCGTTTTGGTATGGGTTCCGCGCGCTGTCCGCCAGCCAAATTCTTAAATCCCTGATTCATTGCAGAACGAATCACAGGAATTCGAGTTTCGTTTAATATGAATCAAAAACCTATTTGCGTTGACTTTTTAAGATAGGCGTATCTTGTTCAATGAAAAACAGGGGAAACACCCATATATGGGGGGTGCAAGGCGGCAAGTGGGCGCGCATGGCTGAAACGGTTGTTCTATTTGGGGACTCTGTTTTTTTTCGAGTACACGACGTTTTTTTAAGATAACAAAACCTTAACAAAACAAATCTTTTTAACTTAACGTAGGTTTATCGCCTTGTTATCTTGGCAAGGTATCTGCTAGAATGGTTTTACGCTGATACGATAAAAGGGCGCTTGTTCGATGCTCCCAACCCCTGTAATTATTTTTAGAAGTATACTATTTCCAGCAAACCGCAGCATATACACCGCGTCCGCGCAGTGTAGTGCAATAAAGGCGGGTTATTTTCAAACACTCTCATTTTTTGTATCGAGGAAAGTTTTATGACCGCAGTGAACGCAGAACAGGCTTGGCAATCTGTACTTACACAACTTCAAATGGATATGCCCCGCGCATCTTATGACACTTGGGTGAAGGATACCCGCCCAGTTTCATATAGCAATGGCGTCATCACCGTTGGCGTGCGCAATGCGTACGCGCGCGACTGGCTGGAGAGCCGACTTGCATCCACCGTTAATCACTTATTGATTGGGACTTTGAACTCGAACGTCTCGGTCAATTTTGTCGTTTCACAACCGGATGAGTTCGATGCTCATGCCGAGGTTGAATCTGCGCCGGCGCAGCTCGAACCGGAGATTGCGGAATTAAAACCGCGCAACATAAAACTGAACCCGCGCTACACGTTTGATACGTATGTTGTCGGCTCTGGCAACCGCCTTGCTCATGCGGCTTGTCAGGCAGTGGCAGAGAAACCCGCGCGCGCCTATAATCCGCTTTTCCTCTACGGCGGTGTGGGACTTGGCAAAACGCACTTGTTACACGCGATTGGAAATGCCTGTCATGCCAACGGTTTGAATGTTTTGTATGTCTCTTCTGAAGAATTCACCAACGACATGATTAACGCCATTCGCACGCACACCACGCAAGCCTTCCGCGATAAATATCGCTCGGCAGACGTGCTGCTCGTGGATGATATTCAATTTATCGCGGGCAAAGAATCCACGCAGGAAGAGTTTTTCCACACGTTTAATACCTTGCACGGACAGGATAAGCAAATTGTGGTTTCGTCTGACCGACCGCCCAAGTCATTGGTGACGCTGGAAGAACGCCTGCGCTCACGCTTCGAGTGGGGGTTAACCGCTGATATTCAAGCGCCTGACCTCGAAACGCGCCTTGCCATCCTACGCTCCAAAGCGGAACGCACCGGCAGGAATATATCAGACGACATACTCGAAAGCATCGCCACCCGTGTTCAATCCAACATCCGCGAATTGGAAGGCGCGCTAAACCGACTCATCGCATTTGCGGATTTAAGCGGATCGTCCCTCACCCCGGATTTGGTCGAGGTTGCCCTCGCGGATTTGCTTCCGCAAAAGCGCAACATCTCCTCGAAGAAAGTTATCGAAGCGGTTTCTGTGGACAGTGACGTCAGCGTGGAAGATTTGCTCGGACAAAATCGTTCTGCAAAGATTGCCGTTCCGCGCCAATTGGCAATGTACATCCTGCGTGAATTTAGCGAAATTTCACTGCCGCAAATTGGCGAACTGCTCGGCGGGCGAGACCATACGACGATTATGTATGGCATCAAAAAAGTCGCCGATGACGAGAAATTAAAAAAACGCGCTGAGAACATCTGGCACAATTTGCTAAATCAATCCGTCACTGCGGCTTAACTTTTTTTGACTTGATACGCCCTGATTTATCAGGGCGTATTTTATTTGGCATTTCGCCCTTCTTCGTGTATAATCGCCCCGCTTTGTAAAAAGCACAATCTTGCCCGGGACGGGCAACAAGCGTCCCTGAGCGGGTCTTAATCCCGCTAAACCCACACTGTTCCGCGCCTATTTTGCGCGTTGGAGAACAGAAAAGTTAAGGAGTAATACAATGGCTGTCATTTCCATGAAAGCCCTGCTTGAGAG
>DZBA01000029.1:0-3967 GCA_022729775.1 Anaerolinea thermophila
CCGTCGCATCCGTGTCCAAATGGTTTTTAATCACGGCAATTCCCAATGAGCCGCTGTTATTTTATCACGAGGAAATATTCGCTATGCTATAATCGCATGTGAAAAAAAAGACAAATTTGGGCGTGTCTTGGCGACTTTCATCGGAGGCATATGATTACAGTAGAGCATCTTTCCAAAAAGTTTGGGAACTTTTCGGTTCTCAAGGACATCAACGCTGAAATCAAAAAAGGCGAGGTGATATCTATTATTGGTCCATCTGGCACGGGGAAAAGTACGTTTTTGCGCTGCCTCAATTTGCTAGAGCAACCCAGCGGCGGACATATTGTGATTGACGGCGAGGATATTCTTAAAAAGGGAGTTAATGTTCCCAAACTACGCCAAAAGATGGGGATGGTTTTTCAATCTTTTAATTTATACGAACATTTAACGGTGATGGGAAACGTCACGCTGGGTCCGATCAAATTGCGCGGGCAGGGCAAAAAAGAAGCGGAGGAAAAAGCCGCGGAACTGCTCCGCATGGTGGGGCTTTCTGAAAAAGCGGATAGCTATCCCGATGAGCTTTCCGGCGGACAAAAGCAGCGTGTTGCCATTGCGCGGTGTTTGGCAATGGAACCTGAAATTATCCTCTTTGACGAGCCGACCTCAGCGCTCGACCCAACCATGATTAGCGAAGTGCTGGCGGTGATTCGACGCCTTGCAAAAAACGGCATGACGATGGCAATTGTTACGCATGAAATGGATTTTGCGCGTGATGTCTCAACAAGAGTTTTTTATATGGACGAGGGGTTTATCTATGAAGAAGGCAGCCCGAAGGATATTTTTGAATCTCCCCAAAAGGAAAAGACGCGCGCGTTTATTCAACGACTGCGAATTTTGAAGCATGAAATCGGCAGCCAGCATTTTGACTTGTATAAACTTAATGCGGATATTGAAGCATTTTGCGCAAAGCATACGATTGATAAAAGCATTGTCGGGAACATTCTTTTGATTGCCGAAGAGACGCTGGTCAATATGCTTTTGCCTCTCAAGAAAGAGGGGCAAATTATTTCGTTGGCGCTGGAGTATGCAGAAAAGCGCGGCGAATTCCAGATGGTGTTGGGTTATCCCGGCGAGGTTTATAACCCAATGTTGGATGAGGGCGGCGATAATCTTGCGCTGATGATTGTCAAAAAGAAGACAAAGAATATCCAGCATTCATATTCCAATGGCATAAACCAACTTTTGATTTCGATGTAGCCGTTTTTAGACCCTGATGGATTCCTGCAAAGACATGGAACCCTTTGGGGTCTTTTCAAATTTTCTAAAGAGGTCTCCCATGATGATTCATAAAACCCAAAGCGACAGCGATGTTACCCTTGCCCTGACAGGTAGATTGGACAGCGTAACGCAATCTGAATTGACCCAGGAATTGGAAAAAGTTTTCGAAGCGAAAATCAACCTGCTCACGCTTGACCTCTCTGCGCTGGAATATCTCAGCAGCGCGGGGCTGCGCGTTTTCCTATCTGCGCGGAAAAAGGTCACACAGATGGGGGGGAAGATGAAAATTGTCGGCGCAAATGAGGCAATTAGCGAGATTCTCCAAATCACCGGGTATGCGGATATTACGGTCATGGCGAAGCGAGGCAAGCGATGAGCGGTAAAAGAATTTGGAATAAGGCAATTTTGCTTGTTGCGGCAAGCATGATGATTGTTTCTATATTGACAGCGTGTCGCGGGGGGGCGGAGGCTCCTGTCACTCCCCAGGCGAAGACGATGGATGATGTGGCAAAGGGCAGGGTGGGCGTGCTGCTTGGCACAGTGTACGATACTTACCTGCAAAAAAATTATCCAAACGCGCAGGTCTTACAATATAAAAATTACCCTGATTTGATTCTTGCCGTACAAAGCGAAAAAGTGGATTCGGGTTTTATTAATTGCCAGGCATTCAAAGAGTTGCAAAAGGAAAACCCTTTTCTTGTTACGCTTGTGACAGACGTGTTTACAAACCCCGTCGGCGTTGGGTTTAATCAGGAGAATGACGCGCTGCGCGAGGAGTTCAACGCCTTTCTCGCGGGGATCAAATCCGATGGCGTGTATGATGATTGGTATCAGCGCTGGATAAAAAATGGAAATTACGCGATGCCGGTTATCGAAAACCCCAAAAACAATGGCAAACTGGTGGTGGGCATTGTCAGCGATAAGGGCTATCCATTTACCGTTTTGGAAAATAACAAACTGGTTGGCTCGGATATCGAAATCATCGAGCGATTTGGGGCGTATCTTAAAAAGGAAGTTGTGTTTTCAGATATGGAGTTCGGCGGTTTGATTGCCGCTGTTTCCACAAACAAGGTGGAAATGATCGTCAGCACAATTATGATTACTGACGAAAGAAAAAAGCAGGTAGATTTCTCTGACCCGTATTTTGAATTGAGCGCGTGCGTGATGGGCGCGAAGAAGGAATCTGAAACCGCGCGGAAAGAAGCGCCTTCTTTTTTTCAAGGCGTCGCGGATAGTTTCTACAATAACATTATTGCGGAAAATCGTTACCTGCTCATTGTGGATGGAATCAAGACAACGGGAGTTATTTCCGTTTTTGCCATTTTATTTGGAACGCTCCTCGGCGCGTTGATTTGTTTCATGCGGATGTCTCGCCAGTGGCTTGCCCAGGGTGTTGCCAAAATTTATATCTCTGTCATTCGCGGAATCCCGGTGCTGGTTTTGCTGATGCTCATCTTTTATGTGGTCTTTGCGCGGGTGGATGTAAATCCTGTTGTGGCTGCCATTCTCGCATTTGGGGTGAACTTTGCCGCGTATGTTTCAGAGATGTTCCGCGCTTCCATTGAAAGTATTGATAAGGGACAGACCGAGGCGGGCATTGCGGGTGGATTTACCAAAGCGCAGACGTTCATTTACATTGTCATGCCGCAGGCAATCCGGCGCGTGCTGCCGGTCTATAAAGGCGAGTTAATTACCCTTGTCAAGATGACTTCCATTGTTGGGTATATCGCTGTGCAGGATTTGACCAAAGCCAGTGATATCATCCGCAGCCGCACTTTTGACGCATTCTTTCCGTTGATTATGACCGCTGTGCTGTATTTCTGCATTTCATGGCTTTTGCTTTGGCTGCTGGATATGGCAGAGCAAAAAACTGCATTGAAGCGAAGCGCAAGCAAAACCAACGGTTAATGATGCATTTATTTCCTTCATGGTTTGTTCTCACACCGCTGGGTTTGACCAGTTTGGCGCTCTTGCTTTTGACGGGGGCGTTCTTTACTTTTCTTGCGCAGCGCCGACCTTATTCCCCAGCGGGGCGTTGGCTGTTGGGACACGAAGCCAGCCTCATCTTTTTTCTGTCAGCGCATCTTTTGGTCATTTCGGCATTTCTCCCATTCTGGTATCCGGTGACGTACTTGAGCTTTGTGGCGGGGATGGCTTGCCTGCTGCAATTTGCTTTTGCATTTCCTGCGCCTTTGCCCAACCGGACTGTGACGCGCTGGGTGCGCGTTTTTTCTGGAATTTCTGTTGCCGTTGAATTCTCTTTTGCGATTGCATTTTGGATTGCGCCGCAAATTCAAAACGCGCTTGCGCTTCGGACGGTGGGCGTAGTATTGGGACTATGGCAAAGCCTTGCGGCGCTGTTTGTGCTGGGATACCAGACGGCGCGCCTCGATGAGTCCAACCGCGCGGCGTGGCTGTCCCTGATTGCGCCGCGCAAAGCCGAGTCGCGCGCCGCGCGAAATATGCTTTTGGCAACGCTGGCTATTTTTGGACTGGCGGCGATTACGTTTATCTATCGGATGTGGTTGCAGCATACGCTTTCTGAATCTTTTTTTAACATTGCGTGGAGCATTAGTTTGATGCTGATGCTTGCCTTGTTCGACCTCACCTATCTTATTAATACGCCAGACCGAATTTCATTTCAAGTTAAATTAATTTTGGGGACTTTAACCGCCGTGTTGACAAGCATCTGGCTGCTTTCGTTGATTTA
>DZBA01000029.1:4067-16522 GCA_022729775.1 Anaerolinea thermophila
GTCATGAATCAGTTTTCCCTGCCGATTGCGTTGGTGATGTTGGGCAGCGCGCTGGTGATTACGATGCTGTTGCCGCCTGTTTTTTACAGCAATTTGGGCAAGCCGTTTAACGTGTTGTTGGAGGGGATGCAGCAGGTAAATCACGGGCGGCTGGATGTGGCTGTGCCGATTCAATCGAATGACGAAATTGGGATGCTGGCGCAATCGTTCAACGCGATGGCGGTAAAACTCCGCGATTCGGTGGCAGGGTTGGAAAATCAAATTGCTGAATCTTTGAAAGCGGAAAAATCCTTGCGCGAACAACAGGAACAATTACGGGCATTGTCTGCGCGGCTGGCAGAAGTGGAAGAAGCCGAGCGTAGAAAATTGGGGCGCGAGCTGCATGATCAGGCAGGGCAGAATTTAACCGCGCTGAGTTTGACGCTTAAACTGGTGCGCACGCAGCTTGCCGCCGGCGCGCAAAATCCCGCGATGTTAAATCAACTGGCAGGAAAATTAGACGACGCGTCGGACATTGTGCATGAGACCGCTGACCGCATCCGCAATGTGATGGAAGACTTGCATCCCCCCGCGCTGGAAGAGTTTGGGCTTGTCGCCGCGCTGCGCTGGTACACGGCGCAATTCACCTCGCGCACTGGAATTAATGTTGATGTATCCAGCCCTGAGCCAGCGCTGCGTCACACGCCGCAAGTGGAGATGGCGTTGTTCCGCATTGCGCAAGAGGCGCTGACCAACGTCGCCCGGCACGCGCATGCAAGTTGGGTCGAGATTCAAGTCAACCTGACCGCCGAATCCGCGCGCATGGTCATCTTCGATAATGGCATTGGGTTTGCCGCAAACATCGCGGAAAAAGAACGCGCCCATTGGGGATTGCACATCATGGCGGAGCGCGCCGAATCTGTCGGCGGAATTTTCCGCGTGGAGTCTTTTCCCAACGGGGGAACACGGGTGATTGTAGAGGTGTAGAAAATGAGCATTACTATTTTTTTGGCGGACGATCATTCTGTTGTGCGTGATGGTTTACAAATGTTGTTGGAAACCCAGCCCGATTTCAAAGTGATTGGCGCGGCGTCCAATGGGCGCGATGCCCTTGTACAGTTGCAGGATATCGCGCCGAGTGTCGCGCTGCTCGATATTGCCATGCCCGAAATGGACGGCTTGGAGGTGGCGCAATCTCTTCAATTGACGCATCCTGCCACGCGCGTCATCATGCTTTCCATGTATCGCACGCCGGAGCATATCACCCGCGCGTTGGAAGCCGGCGCGCGTGGTTACGTGTTGAAAGAATCCGCCAGCGATGAAGTCATTGAAGCCATTCGCGCGGTGCAGTCCGGGGAGCGCTATCTCAGCCACGCGGTTTCTAACCTGGCTTTGGAATATTACATGCGTCAGGCGGGAGCGATCCTCTCGCCGCTGGAGCAATTGAATGAGCGCGAGCGCGAAGTCCTGCGTTTGCTGGTTGAGGGGCAGACCTCTGTCGAGATTGCCGAGCAGCTAAGGCTGTCTTCCAAAACGGTGGATAACTACCGCAGCGCAATTATGCAAAAATTGAACATTCACCATCTGCCGGGCTTGGTCAAGTTTGCCATTCAGCATGGGTTGATTTCGTTGGAGTAGGGATTTCCTAAAATATAGACACAGATTTTCTTTGAGGGTTTTCTCTGTGACTTCGTGTCTGATATAAAAAAGGCACAACCCCAAGAGCAAACCACTGAGGCACGGAGACACAGAGGTTTAAGAATCTCCGTGTCCCCGTGTCTTCGTGGTAAAAGGTTTTTGTTCAACAGTTACTTGACCAATACAGATTACGCGGACAAAACACGGATTTTTTGGGAAACAATCCACTCGATTCCGTCAAATCCGTGTAGTCCGTGTACCAAATCACGGCAATTCCCAGAGAACCTCTTTTTACCGCAGGTTGGCTTTTCTGAGTTAGGTTAAAATATCGAAAAGGAGTTTTATCATGTCTGACGAGCTGCTCGATATTATCAACGAAAAAGACGAGGTCATTGACCTTCAACCGCGCGGGGTGGTTCATCAACTGGGGCTATGGCATCGCGGCGCGCATGTTTTCCTCTTCACGTCGGATGGGAAAATGTTGGTGCAAAAGCGCAGCGCAGACCGCACGGCGGAACCATCCAAATTGGATTGCTCAGTCTCGGAGCATGTCAAAGCGGGTGAGACCTATCTCGAAGCGGCGCGGCGCGGCATGAAGGAAGAATTGGGCGTCGAGGTTTTTGCGCTTAAGGAGTTGGTCAAGTTCCGCATGAATTACGGGCTGAACGATAACGAGGTCAGCGTTTTGTTTGAGGGTTCGGTCAACCCTGCGGACGTGCAGTTCGACCCTGTCGAAATCGCGTCTGTTCAATACTTAAGCATGGACGAACTGCAAGCGATGGCAAAAAATGAAAGCGAAAAACTTTGCGGCTGGTTCGTTCAACTGTTGCGCTGGCGCGCGGGAAATCCATCGAAAATGAGTTTGGATGTATAATCAATTTTGGCGCTGACTTCAACACGCCAAAATTTTTTGCATATTTCGCCGGCGGACAAGGATGTATCATGGGCAGTGAGTTTTTTGAATTTATCAAACAAGGTGATCTGGAAAAAGTACAAAACCTTCTTCTTTCCCGTCCTGATTTGATTCGGGAAAAAGAGGACGGGCTTAGCCCAATTATGGTCGCTGCGTATCATCGGGAATTCGCAGTCGCGGAATTTATCGCGGCAAAGTCCGGCAACCTGACAATTTTTGAATCCGTTGCGTTGGGAAAAGTAAACCAGATTACGCTCCAGCTCGCGCGTGACCCATCGCTTGTTAATTCCTATTCCGATGATGGCTTCCAACCGCTTGGGCTTGCTTGCTATTTTGGTCATTATGAGACGGCGGAATACCTGATCAAAGCGGGCGCATCCATTAATTCACCATCGTTAAGGCAGCCCAATGTCGCGCCTGTTCAATCTGCTGTGATGGCGGGGAACACGAAGATTGTCACGCTGCTGCTCAACAACGGCGCCGACCCCAACATCCGCGCGAAAGATGGCAGCACGCCGCTGCATATTGCGGCGCAAAATGGCGACGCGCAAATGATTCGCATCCTGCTTTTCAACGGCGCAAATCTGGCGCTGCGCGGTCGTGACGGAAAGTTGCCCCTAGACCTTGCGATAGAGGCGGGAAATCACGATGCGGCAGGGCTGCTCAAAGAAGGAATTACCCGCAGGCTGCGCGTCAATAAATAAAATGCCTTCTTGTTTTGCAGGCATACAACTTTCCATTAGCAGGTGCGTATGTCTGCGTGGAAAGTTTTTTAATTCAAGCAGCCTTTTCTTAAGGAGATATATATGAAAAACATGCTAAAACCCTTGTCCTTTTTTTTGTTGATTGCCCTTGTCGCGCTGGCGCTTGCTACCCCTGTCCAAGCCTTTGATGGCAGGGCGGGCGATGTAGTGGTCATTGCGGCTGACGAAGTGATTGATGACGATGTGTACATTTCTGCGGGTGAGTTTACGCTGGAAGGCACAATCAAAGGCGATTTGGTTGTCGCCGGCGGAACCATTATCATCAACGGCAGCGTAGAAGGCGATTTAATCGCGGCGGGTCAGTCTATTATTATCAACGGCTCAGTCGCGGATGATGCGCGCATCGCGGGCGCGGTCTTGTATGTCGGTGAAAAAGCAACCATCGGCGGTGATTTGGTCTCTGCGGGCGCAAGCCTGGAAACGCAGGATGGCAGTAAAGTGGATGAAGACCTTGTGGTGGGTGCGGCGCAGGCTTTGTTGGCTGGCGATGTGGGTGAAGACGCGCTGATTGGCACGGGCGCGCTTGACTTGCGCGGCGAATTTGGCGGCAACGTCAAAGCCGAAGTCGGCGACCCAGACCACGAAACAGGCGGGGGCGGACCGTCCATGTCTAACTTTATTCCCGACGCGCCGGTCAAAATCCCCAATGTGTTGCCGGGCTTGAACATTGCCAAAGATGCAAAAATCAAAGGTAATTTTGAATATACCCAATTCCAAGATATTAACATCCCAGCAAACGTAGTAGGCGGAAAAATTACGCGCAAAGAGCCGGTGGTGGATCCGCATGAAGAAAAAGTACAGCTGACCCCGGCGCAATCTGCCGCCAACTGGGTCTTTGACCTGCTCCGCAGAATGGTCACGTTGATTGCGCTCGGCTTGCTCTTGGGCTGGCTTGTCCCGTCCTTTGTAAATGCCCTGATGGAGAAAGTCCAATCGAAACCTGTGCCGTCTTTGGGGTGGGGCTTTGTTTCGTACGCGGCGTTTTTCTTTGTGATTTTCGTTTTGATTGCGTTGATGGTTGTCGGCGGTCTGTTCTTTGGCGCGCTTACGCTCGGCGGTTTGAGCGGAACAATTATCTGGGTGGGCATCCTTGCCATCTTTGCGCTGGCGGTCGGGTTTGTGCTTGCCACCGCATTTTTGACCAAGATCGTCGTTGCACGGCTTGGCGGAAAATTACTCTTGCAGCGCGTCAAACCGGAAATGGCTGATAACAAATATTTGCCGCTCATCGTCGGCGTTGTCATCCTTGCCTTTCTTATGGCAATTCCCTTCATCGGTTGGGTCTTTAGCCTTCTGGCTGTCTTAGCCGGGCTGGGCGCGCTTTGGATGTGGGGCAGTGAAATTTGGCAGGCGCGGAAGCAATCCGCCGCAGGATAAAGAAGAACGCAAGACTTGTAGACCGGGATGACATCCCGGTCTTTTTTTATTTTCCCCTCAAAATAAAAACGCGCAATTTCTGACTGTGAAGGGTATAATTTGACTCATGTTAACTCCCGAACAAATCGAAACAAAACTGGATCGAATTCTTTTAAAGGTACAAAAGCCCGGCAGGTATGTCGGCGGTGAATTGAACAGCATCCAAAAAGATTGGGCGCAGGTTCAAATCAAAGTTGCGCTTGTTTTCCCCGATATTTATGATATTGGCATATCGAATGTAGGCTTGAAAATCCTGTATGACCAAATCAACCAGCGCGAAGACGCGCTGGCAGAACGCGCGTACGCGCCCTGGCTGGATATGGAAGCGTTGATGCGCGAGCATGAAATTCCGCTTTACGCGCTGGAATCCAAACATCCCTTGCGTGATTTCGACCTGATTGGATTCACCCTGCCTTACGAAACGCTTTACACCAACGCGCTCAACATCCTTGACCTTGCCGGGATTCCTGTCCGCGCAACGGAACGCGATGCGACGCACCCAATCATCATCGCCGGCGGACATTCAGCCACAAACCCCGAACCCATGCACGCTTTTATAGATGCGTTTGTCGTTGGCGAGGGCGAAGATGTGATTCACGATATCCTCAATGCGTTGCAGCGAGTCAAAGGTCAAGCCGCGACTTTTGAGCGTAAAACCCTGCTGTTGGAATTGGCAAAAATTCCCGGCGTATACGTCCCGCAGTTTTACGAGACCACTTATCTGGATGACGGCACGGTGGAAAAAACAGAGCCGACAATCACCGGCGTTCCCAAAGTTGTTACCAAGCGCATTTCCGCGCATCTTCCTCCCGCGCCGACCAAATTCATCGTCCCCAATATCGAGGTAATCCATAACCGTGTTTCTGTGGAAATCATGCGCGGATGCACGCGCGGATGCAGGTTCTGCCAAGCGGGCATGATCACCCGTCCCATCCGCGAGCGAAGTATCGAAGAAGTGGTGGATGCGGCTGACGCGGCTGTTCGCGCTTCGGGGTTTGAAGAACTCGCGCTGATGTCGCTCTCCTCATCAGATTACACATACATCAAAGAATTGGTGGAAGCCATCAGCAAACGCTTCGAGGGGCGCAAATTGAGCATCTCGCTGCCTTCCTTGCGGATTGAATCTGTCTCGGTGGATTTGATGGAAATGTTAAAGAATCACCGCACGCCCGGCTTTACGCTCGCGCCCGAAGCCGCCAGCGAGCGGATGCGCCGCATCATCAACAAGTTCATCCCCGATGAAGACATCATCAACACCACGCGCGAAATTTATCGGCGTGGCTGGACAACCATCAAGTTGTATTTCATGATTGGGCATCCCAGCGAAACATTGGAAGACGTGCAAGCCATCGTGGATTTATGCAAGCGCGTGGTCGAAGAAGGGCGCAAGGTCGCGGGTTGGAAAGTCAAGCTCAACGCGGGCGTTAGCACCTTTGTCCCCAAGCCGCAAACGCCGTTTCAGTGGGTGGCATGCGACACCAAAGAAAATATTTTAGAAAAACAGGCTTTGCTCAAACGACAATTGATGAAAGATAAAAACATCAAATTGAGTTGGAGCAAGCCCGAAGATACGCTTTTGGAAGCGTGGCTCTCGCGCGGCGACAGGCGCATGTCTGACGTGATTTATACCGCGTGGAAAAACGGCGCAAAGTTCGACGCGTGGGACGAAGCAAAAAAACAGGAAGCCTGGCTGCCCGCCTTTGCCGAGCATGGACTCGACCCCGCGTTTTATACCCATCGCCAGCGCCGCACCGATGAAGTCTTCCCCTGGGAACATATCACCGCCGCTGTCCGCAAGAGCTATTTATTTCAAGATTTTCGTCAATCGCTCGAAGGGAAAATCCGCGTGGATTGCCGCTTGAATTGTTACGCCTGCGGAATCCTGCCGACCTTTGCAAACCTGCGGCGCGAACATCCCGGCGAAGGCTGGAAATGCCCCGAAGTGAAAAGCCCAATGAAGTCAGCGGCGCATCTTCAAATCCCGGTGGTCAGCGGAGCGGAAAATGGATAAAGTCGTTTTTCTTCCGCGCTTGCAGCGCGAACGCGATAAATTCGAGTTATTCATTAATCATCTCGGTTTTGCGCGTCAGTTGACCATGAACAGTTTACCGGGCAGGCTTTCTGTTAAAGATTTGCTCGCGGATATTCTCTCGCGCGAACAGTTCATCTCAGACCGCCTGGGCGAAATCATACACAACGAATCTTATGCGCCCAGCGTCACTCATTCCGCGCTGGATGATTTCCAAAATAAATTTGGCTACCCCGATTACGAATCCCCGTTGCAGGACAGGGAAAAATTGAATCACCTTGTTGTTTATAAATATAAAAATGTTGCGCTTGATGAAGTCATCGCGCAGGAATCTTCCGCGTATGACAACATCTTCAGCGCGTTGGAAATTATTCCCGAAAAGCAATATCTCAACCATGACCTTGCCCATCGCGTAGCCGAATATACCTACAAACCATATCGCCGCGCGATGCTGGATATTAAATACTGGTTGAATTCCATTTCATCGGAGTCGAAATAAATATGCGCGCGAGAATTGTATTTACAAAGCAAGGCGCGTTGAGGTACACCGGTCATCTCGATTTACATCGCCTGTGGGAACGCGCCATGCGCCGCGCGGAACTTCCGCTTGCCTATTCGCAGGGATTTCATCCGCAGCCGAAAATCAGCCTGGCATCCGCCTTGCCTCTGGGGTTTTCCTCCCGCGCCGAAGTGCTGGACGTGCGCTTTACCGATGAAATTTCCACAGAAAAAATTGCCGCGCAGTTGCGAGATAACCTCCCCAAAGATATTCAAATCAAAAATGTGGATGTGATAGACGAGCGCGCGCCCGCGCTGCAAACGCAGGTCTTATCCGCGACGTATGACGTTCATCTCACAGAGCAGGTGAACGGCGCGGATTTGAATAAAAAAGTAGAAGCCTTGATGATGTCCGAATCCCTGCCGCGTGAACGGCGCGGAAAATCGTATGACCTGCGTCCGCTAATTGAAATGTTGAGCGTGGTCACCCAGCCCGATGGCAAAGTTTGGCTGCGCATGACTCTGGCTGCGCGTAACGGCGCAACCGGTCGTCCCGACGAGGTCTTGGTTGCGCTCGACCTCGAACCCGAATCTGCCCGTGTGGAACGAACGCGCTTGATTTTCCAATCAAATTAAGTTTAGGTTTTTATGTCAGTCTGAGCGCGGAAAAAAGGAGAACATCATGGCGTTTATCGTATCTTTGTTCTTGGGCTTTGTTCCCATGTTCATCTTTGCGGCTTTTGTATATTGGCTCGACCGCTACGAAAAAGAACCAAAAGCCTTGCTCGGCGCGACGTTTTTTTGGGGTGCGGCTATTGCAACCGGCGGCGCATTCGTCATCAACACTATCTTTGGCATTGGCATTTATGTCTTTACCGGCTCCGAATCAGCAGCGGATTTTGGCACTGCCTCTATCGTTGCGCCTTTTGTCGAAGAATTTCTCAAAGGGCTTGCGGTTGCCATTGTCTTCCTTTTATATCGCAAAGAATTTGACTCTATTCTCGATGGTCTAATTTATGGCGCAATCGTTGGCTTGGGTTTTGCCGCATCTGAAAACACCTTATACATCTATCGTGATGGATATTTGGAAAGCGGCTGGGTTGGTTTGTTTGCGCTGTTTATCATCCGCGTTTTGCTGGTGGGCTGGATGCATCCCTTTTTCACTTCGTTCATCGGCGCGGGATTTGCATACGCGCGCATGAGTCGGAACCTGCTGGTGAAATTTATCGCGCCCGTCATTGGATACGGCGTCGCGGTTTTCACGCACGCTTTTCACAACACCTTCGGCGGACTCATCGGCGGCGTGGAAGGTCTCGCGGCTGGAACCATCGTGGATTGGTTTGGATGGGCGTTGATGTTTGCCTTTGTGATTGGGATGATCTACCGCGAGCGCGAAATTCTCCGAAAGCAATTGTGGGAAGAAATGACCAATGGATTAATCACGCGCTTGCAATATCAAAACGCGCTTTCTTTTTGGAACGCGACCACCGCCGGCTGGAGAGGAAAATCTGCGTCGCGGTTTTATCAAGCCTGCGGCGAACTTGCGCATAAAAAAGAACAGGCGAGACGACATGGCGATGAAGGCGGAAACATGGCAATCATCGAATCACTGCGCGCTGAATTGAAAGCGCACTCACCCTATGTCAGTTGAGCGGAGTGTTTAACGTAATGACAAAAATCCTATTGATCGAAGATATGCCCGATACCGCCGACCTTGTCCGCCGCGTGTTGACGTTGGACGGCTACGAATTTATACACGCGCCAGATGCCGAAACCGGTTTGAGCATGGCGCGCCAACACCTCCCCGATTTAATTTTGCTTGATCTCGGTTTGCCAGATTATGACGGGCAAACACTGGCTGGCTGGCTGCGGGATGAATCCGCGCTTGCGGATACGCCCATCATTGCCTTTACCGCCTGGCCCCAAGAGACCGCAAAGAAGATGGTCGAAAGTTATGGGTGTAATGGTTACATCAGCAAGCCCATCCTCAAGGTCAGCGATTTTGTCGCGCAGGTTAAATCCTTTTTGAAGACTGCCTAAATGTCACCTATTGCAAATGACGCTGTCGTATTAACGCCTGCAAGCCAGTTTAACTTCGAGCAGCTTGCGGCGATTTATAATCAAACCCGCGTGGACTACATGGTTCCGATGCCCATGAATGCCCAACGCTTGAAGGAATACGCGGATACGTATGATGTCGCGCTCGACCATTCACTGGTCGCCATGACGCCGGATGGCGAGATGTTGGGGGTTGCCATGTTGGGCGTGCGAGCTGACCGCGCGTGGATTACCCGCTTGGGCGTAATTCCCAATACGCGCCGGCGCGGCGTTGGCTTGGCGTTGATGAATGGTTTGATAGAACAAGCGGAGTTAATCAACCGCAAATTTATCATGTTGGAAGTCATCAAGAACAACACGCCCGCTTATCAATTATTTTTGAAACTTGGCTTTTACGAAGTCGGCGAACTGCTTGTTTTACGCCGTGCGCCGCATCCGCCGCCCGCGCCCGTCGTCGCCGATGCGCGCCGCCTGGACCGCATGGACGCGCTGGTGCTGGTGGGACATGACCGTGGCACTCAACCGTGGACAAATCAATCTGAGACGCTCTTCAACGCGTATGATGTCTCTGGTTTGCATGTTACGCTTGCGGATGACAGCCGCGGCTGGATTGTCTATCAACGCCAGAGATTCTTGCTCACTCGTTTTGCGCTTAAGACCGAAGTGGGCGACCCGGCAAAGGTCGCTTATGCCATGCTGTCTCATTTACATTCCCAATATCCACGCCTCGATACGCAGATTGAAAATATTCAAGTCAATGATCCTCACTTACTCGCCTATACGGATATGGGGTATGTCGAATCATTTCGCCGCATCGAAATGTGGCGCGGCGATCCGCCTGCGAGTTTAAAGCCGAATCCGCTGTAACACAATTGCCATGACAGGTCTATATCTGACGCCCGCTTCGCTTACCTATCTAATAGGCTTTATTTTGAGCCTGTTATTAGCGGTTCATTTTTGTTTTCAATTGCGCGCGCCTCAATATCGTACCGTCCAAAAAATTTCTGAGACTGGGTTTCTTGTATTTATTACAATTTATATAGGCTTGCTTTTTTTGGGGACTGCGCTGGTATTCCGCGCCCGCCTGACCGCCATTTACCTGAATAGCGTTTTTCTTACTGCCGCGCTGATTTTCCTGATTCAGGTTGCCTATCATTTTCCAGAGTCGCGTATGCGATATAAAAACGAGGCGCGGATTGTTTTTTATATCAGCATTTTTTATCTGGTCTTCGAGTTTTTTGTTGCGGCATATCGTTTTTATCATCTGAGTAACGGAAACGTCATCGAGCGCCCTTTGGCGCTGTACTATCTGACCGCGTTGGCGTTTACATTTGCGATCTTTCTTTTCCTGCGTCAGGCGATATATACCGCGCGCGCCTCCGAACCTTCTCTTGGAAACCTATCCGCGCTTTTGAATTTGGATGACCACCAGTCGCGCCTTGTCCGCGCGATAGTTTTGGTTTACATCCTGCCCTTTCTCGTTTTTTTGATTGGCGCGTTTGCGCTGCGTTTTTCCGTTTCATATCAATTTTTTCAGATGTTCGTTTCTCTGGGCGTCTTGGCGACGCTTTTTGTGGCTTTTGTTTCTTATTTCACCTATCAACCGGAGCGAACTTCGTTTCGTTATAAAATTACGGGTATATCGCTTTTGATTTCCTCCCTCGTTTTGGGGCTGGCGGGCTGGCTTATTGTCCCCGTTTATTCTTCCTTTTTTTCACCGGAAATTCCCAGCCGCCAGATGTTTCGATTTACGCCCAATTCCAAAGGCGCGTACAATGTCAGCGAAGTCCCATTTCAATTTGACCGCGAATGGGGCGAGCGTTTGGACATTCAAGACAGCAGCGGCGACCTGGACAGCGCCGCGCTCGATTTTGTTTTTCCATTCTACGGCAAACTGCATTATAAAATTTTTGTCAGCGAAGATGGCGTTTTGGGTTTGGGGCGCGGCGTTTCATCTCAAGACATACAAAATAATCGCTTGACTTCGCCCGCAATTTTCCCTCTATACTTCGATATGACTCCGACGCCCGGCGGCGTGTACACGCGCCAAGACGCCGAATCTCTTTTGATTACTTGGGATGTCCGCAGCGCATATCAGCCTGAGGTAAAGTTCAATTTTCAAACGCGGTTGTACACAGACGGCGTCTTTGACATTGCGTACAACGAAGCGCCTGCGGCGATGCGCTTTATCCCAGATGAAATTCCTGAAACATCCGTATATCTCATTGGCATCATACGGGGCGATTCTGTTTTGCCGCCCGAAATTTTGCCCCAGTCATTGTGGGATGACGGCGGCGCGACTGGTTTTGTCCACGACTATTATCTTGCTTTTCGAGAATATCAACACCGCATTCTTGTTCCTTTCTTTTATTTGATTGTACTCAATACGCTGCTGATGTTGTTCGGTTTGCCGCTTTTCATCGCGCGGAACATTCTTCATCCGCTGCGAGATTTATTGGCAGGCTTCAAGAAAGCGGACGCCGGTGATTTCAGCGCGGAAACGCCTGCGCGATATGAAGATGAATTTGGGATGATGTCCGCGTCTTTGAACAAGATGGCAACCCGCTTGCTTTTGTATTCCACAAAACTCGAAGATCTTGTCGCTGACCGCACAGAGCAATTGCAGGCTGCCAATGAACTTTTGCGCAGTGAAATTACCGAACACAAATCGAGCGAGGTGCGCGTCACGCAACAGCAGCGCAAGCTGGTCGCAGCCGAAGAACGCGAACAAATGGTGCGCTACTTGCAGGACAGTTTTGGGCAGCTGATTGGTTATATCAATGTGCAGGCGCAGGCGGTTCAAGCGCTTTTGAATAAAAACCAGGCAGAGGCGGCGCATGAGAATCTGCAATTGTTGGTGCATGCTGCGCAGAACGCCCACTCTGATTTGCGGAGCTATATTTTGGGTCTGCGCGACGCTGATCAGCATCACCATAATTTTTACGAATCGCTGCGTACCTATCTCACTGCTTTTGGGCGCGCATGGGATATTGAAACTGTATTCAGTATGCCGCACGACACCTTGCCATTTTTGCCGGATACGGTGGAAGACCAATTGTTACATATTGTTCAAGAGGCGTTGGCTAACATCCGCAAACATGCCAACGCGCGCCGTGTTGAAGTGTTGATGACCTTTTCTCCCGGTGAAATTGTATTAATC
>DZBA01000313.1:0-2942 GCA_022729775.1 Anaerolinea thermophila
ATATTGATATTGCTTATGTTATTGATGCTCCTTGCCCTTTCCACGTGTGGCAATCAAGCCACGCCCGCGCCCGCTGCGCAGCAGGTCGTCAATCCCAATGAAGTCATCGCGGAAGGTCGCGTAAAACCCATGTATGGCGCGAACCTGTCCTTCCAATCGAAGGGCGTGGTCGAGCAGGTGCTGGTCAAGGCGGGGGATGCGGTCAAGGCTGGCGATGTCCTCGCGCGGCTTTCCAACGCTGGGCAAGCCGAAGCGCAGGTGGTCATCGCGCAAAATAATTACGATACGCTTCTGCGCAACGAAAGCGGCGACCGCGCCAAATTATGGGAAACTTACATGGAAGCCCAAATCGCGCGCGGAAAAGCCGAAAAGAAGTGGGACGACTTGAATGTCGAAGGCATCGAGGATGACATCGAAGACGACAAAGCCGAAGTCGAAGACCGACAGGAAGATTTGAAAGACGCGCAGGAAGAATTCGATAAATATAAAGACCTCGATAAAGAAAACGCCAAGCGTAAGAGCGCGGAAGATGAACTGGAAAATTCGCAGGAAGATTTGAATCAGGCGCTGCGCGATTTGGAGAAAACCGTCCGCAGGCGCGATGAAATCCGCGCGGAATATGACGCCGCCCTCGCCGCCGAAGCGGAAGCCAAGCATCAATACGAAATCAGCCTCGATGGTCCCAACGCGGAGCAACTCGCGCTTGCCAAAGCCAACCTTGAATCGGCAAAAGATGTGCTGTCCAATTACATCATCACCGCGCCTTTCGATGGCGTTGTGGCTGATGTCAGCGTCAAAGCGGGCGAGCAAGTCACAACAGAAACACGCGCGGTCAGCATTGCGGACTTCAGCCAGTGGATTGTAGAGACCACCGACGTCACCGAGTTGGAAGTGGTGAAGTTAACCGTCGGTCAAAAAGCAAACCTGGTGCCAGACGCGCTGCCCGACTTGATGCTTAAAGGGACGGTCACCGAAATCAGCAATGCGTACACACAACAAGGCGGCGACATTCTGTATACGGTTAAAGTCAAAATCGAAAACCCCGATTCGCGCTTGCGCTGGGGAATGACCGTCGAAGCGACCTTTGTGCAGTAACCTTATTCAACTCCCTCAAAAGAGGGAGTTTTTCATTTGGAGAATTCGCTCATGAAAAACACACGTCTCGAACATGACCTGCTCGGCGAACGCGAAGTGCCGGCGCATCGTTATTTTGGAATTCAAACCTTGCGAGCCACTGAAAATTTTTCCATCAGCGGAATCCCTATCGCGCATTATCCGCTGCTCATCAAATCGCTGGCGTACATCAAAAAAGCCGCGGCGCAGGCAAATCAAGAATTGGGGTTGTTGGATGAAAATATCGCGGACGCCATCTGCCGCGCGTGTGATGACCTGCTCTCCGGCGCGCTGCTCGATGAATTCGTTGTGGATGTGATTCAGGGCGGTGCGGGAACTTCCACCAATATGAACGCCAATGAAGTCATCGCCAACCGCGCCCTCGAACTGCTCGGGTACGAAAAGGGACGTTATGATATTTTGCATCCGCTCAATCATGTCAATATGTCCCAATCCACCAATGACGTGTATCCGACCGCGCTGCGTTTGACGCTCAGCCAAAAGATGGATGAGTTGATGGCAGAGATGGAACACTTGCGCCGCGCGTTTGAAATCAAAGCGGAAGAGTTCGCGGATGTGATTAAGATGGGGCGCACCCAATTGCAGGATGCCGTTCCCATGACGCTGGGGCAGGAGTTTGGCGCGTGGGCGATTATGGTCTCGGAGGATATTCAGCGCGTTGCGGAAGCGCAGTCGCTCATCCGCGAAATTAACATGGGCGCGACCGCCATCGGCACGGGGTTGAACTCGCACCCGGATTATGCCGAGCTGGTTACGAAAAAACTGCGCGATTTGACCGGCATCCCCGTTGTTGGCTCTGAGAATTTGGTGGAAGCCACGCAAGACACGGGCGCGTATGTTCAGCTATCCGGCGTGTTAAAGCGCGTGGCGACGAAGGTCTCTAAAATTTGCAACGACTTGCGGCTCTTGTCTTCCGGTCCGCGCGCGGGGTTGAACGAAATCAACCTGCCTGCCATGGCGCCGGGTTCGAGCATTATGCCGGGCAAGGTGAATCCCATTATCCCTGAG
This sequence comes from Anaerolinea thermophila, assembly GCA_022729775.1. Taxonomy (GTDB): domain Bacteria; phylum Chloroflexota; class Anaerolineae; order Anaerolineales; family Villigracilaceae; genus Villigracilis. The sequence goes on from DZBA01000313.1 coordinate 2,143, forward strand.
GTGGTGAATCAAGTGGCGTTTGAAGTCATCGGTAATGATATTACCGTTACGCTGGCAGCCGAAGCGGGGCAGCTCGAGTTGAATGTGATGGAGCCTGTCATTGCTTATAATTTATTCACCTCGCTTGCCATGTTGGGACGCGCCTGCCGCACGCTCGCAGACCGCTGCGTGGTCGGCATCACAGCCAACCGTGAAGTCTGCCGCCGCATGGTGGAAAATTCCATTGGGTTGGTGACTGCCCTGAATCCATATATCGGTTATGAAAAATCATCGCAGGTCGCTGATGAAGCGTTGAAGAGCGGGCGTTCTGTATATGAGATTGTTTTGGAAAAAGGCTATTTGAGCAAACTCGAATTGGACGATATTCTCTCGCCGGAAAATATGACTCGTCCGCGATACATTCATAAAAAAATAAATTAGAACAAATGAGTGATTGAAATTTGATTCAAATCGTGCAATACTGTAATTGCTCCGAGAAAAGGCAAAATCAGGGAAACCTGATGACGCAAAGCTGTGAGCCTAAAGCTGAACTGAGTCAAGGTTGTCTGGCTGCCGAAAAAAGCAAAACCGCCAAAAGACGGCGACGCAAAGTCAGAGCGTCTAAAACCAACGAAAGTTGTTGGTCATGACCGACCGACCTCCGAAACGCAAAATCAGGGAAACCTGATGACGCAAAGTTATGGGTCTAAAGTTACAGTAAAAAAATGTAACCATGACAGCCAAACTACCGAAGAGCGCCCTTTTGCAGGGATGATTTGTAAGTTGATCATCCCTGCTTCGGTTTTAAGTTCAGAAGTTTT
>DZBA01000313.1:3042-4129 GCA_022729775.1 Anaerolinea thermophila
GAAGTTTTACTTCTGGATTTCCGCAAGTAGAACTTGCGGAGTCCGTTATAATTTGCGTATGACCAAATCCCAGCAACGCCCGCTCGACCCCGAAAAGAAACCCGACGACCGCGTGGATAACGCCCTGCGCCCGCAAAAACTCAACGACTTGATTGGGCAGGAGCAAGTGAAAGAAAACCTGTCCATCTTGATTGATGCCGCAAAGCATCGCGGCGAAGCGTTGGATCATGTTTTGTTTTATGGTCCACCGGGCTTGGGAAAAACCACCCTGTCACACATCATCGCCAATGAAATGGGCGTGAATGTGAAAGTCACTGCGGGACCCGCGATTGAACGCGCGGGCGATCTCGCCGCGATTTTGACCAACCTCCGCGCGGGCGATGTCATCTTTATTGATGAAATCCACCGCCTCGGACGCGCTGTAGAGGAAGTGCTATACCCCGCGATGGAAGACTTCGCGCTGGATATTGTCATCGGCAAGGGACCTTCGGCGCGCTCGATTCGACTCAAACTTCCGCGCTTTACCGTTGTTGGCGCAACGACCCGACTCGCGCTGGTGACTGCTCCGCTGCGCGCGCGTTTCGGCGCGGTGTATCGTCTCGATTATTATGACCACGAAGCGATGAAGAAGATTGTCTCACGCGCCGCGTTTATGCTCAAAGTCGGCGCGGACCAGCCCGGCATCGAGGAAGTCGCCCGCCGCGCGCGCGGAACGCCGCGCATTGCCTTGCGCCTGCTGCGCCGCGTGCGCGATTATGCCCAAGTCCGCGCGGAGGGAAAAATCAACGAGAAGGTTGCAAAAGAAGCGCTGGATTTGCTGCAAGTTGACCCGCTGGGACTCGATGATGTGGATCGCCGCGTGTTGAAGACCATCATCGAAAAATACAGCGGCGGACCTGTTGGCTTGAATACCATCGCCGCGTCCATCAGCGAGGAGCAGGATACGATTATGGATGTGGTTGAGCCGTATCTTTTGCAACTGGGATTTTTAGACCGCACTTCCCAGGGGCGCGTGGCGACAAAGTCCGCGTATGAGCATTTGGGATATGAGTTCAAGGGCGAGGGGCAGGGAAGGTTGCTTTAGGTT
>DZBA01000314.1 GCA_022729775.1 Anaerolinea thermophila
CTGATTTTATGCAAAAAATAAGCCCTGTCAGCAAGGCAGACGGTTATTTGTCATCCCATAGGGGAAATGGGAAGTCCGTTTGGGCGTAGTATACCAAATTCACAAGGGAGTGAAATGAATTTGAGGTTAACATAAAAAAACAAGCCCCCTGAAATTCATAACAGGGGGCTTTGCCATTCTCTATTCTTCTATTCTCTACTCATCTCACTTATGCAACTTCTTCGCGGCGATAAAACTCAAGCCATTCTCTGTCAACGCCCAGGCGGTGTGATTTGCGGCATCCACTTTGTCGAGGTAGTTCCGCTGCAAATTTTCCCAATCGCCTGATTCGATGACTTCCTTCTTATCGCGGAAGTAATCCAAAATATCCGAAATGTGTTTTGTGCGGGTGACATCCACTTCCGGGTCGCCGCCTTCGTGCTTCGCGGCGATGTTGGCGACATGGTCTGCCAGCTCGACCAGTTCCGCGCGGCGGTTATACGGCTGGTGGACGATGTTTTTTTGCGGCTCGGTGATGTGATGTTCAAAGCGCACGACTTTTTCCAAATCCAATGCTTTGCGGAATTCGGCGGTCAATTCCATCGTTTTGTTATTGACCGAGTTCGACCAGTTGAATCCAATCAGCGGGGATGTGCCGTCATCGCGGCTGAGCATTTTCGCCATAGTCAGAATCCACAACGCATTGTAGGGATTATCCGCGCCGAAGAAAACCGAAATCTTGAATTGAATGTTCACGCCCAGGCGATAAAGCAGGAAGCCAAGCAAAATCGTCCCCGCGTTGAAGTTCAACACATGCTGCACGCCATAGTTGGTATAGTAATATAAAAATTCATCCAGCCACATGAGCGCATGTTCGTTGGGCTGACCAATTCCGCCAAAATAACCTGTGATTGTCCCGGGTCCATCCAAATGCGGGTTTGACCCGTCCGTGCCTTTGGTGTCGAGCGTCTCGACAAACGACGCGCCGATGATATCCAACGCGGCGACGATGGCGGGCAAATCTCCATCCGCTTCGGCTTCCTTCATCTTGCGGACTGCGATGTAACGTCCCGGCATAAGGGTTTTATTTGCAATCGCCTGCTCTGCCATGACGCGCACCCAGGGGAAGTATTGCAGCGCGGATACTTCCAACGTCACCGCGTATTTATCCTTGAACTTCATCTTCTTTGCCTTATCGCCCAAAACCTTCTTGCGATAATCTGCAACAGAGATGAACGCGCCTTGATCGCGCTGCTCGATGAGCCAGTTCAAGTCTTTGATGTAATCGGGGTTGCGCTCTTCGACCAACTTAAATAAATTCTCCATCTTGCGCGCGGCTTTATGCTTCTTGTTGATTTCTTCCGGCGTGCCATATTTTGCCACCACCGCGAAAAAGTCTTTCATGATTTGCATATTTGGGTCGAGCAAAATGGAGTTGAATGATTTAAGTTTTTCCGGTGAAATTTTAAGACAGGATTGGAGATTCATGGGTTTTCCTTGTGGCGTATTAAAGGGTTGAAAAGTAAGCAGGTTGGAAAGTTGAAACCTTCCAACCTGCAACATGTAACCTACTTCAACATCTTCTTCAATTCTTCAAACTCTTCGTCCGGCATTCCGAAATAATTTTTCTGTTCGGGGAATTTCTTGGCGATGACTTCGTCGTGATAGCCCTTCAACCCGTTGAGGATGACCTCGCCCGCGTTACCGTAGACCTTTGCCATCTTCGGCGTGAACTTGGGATATAGACCAAACATATCATGGTAAATCAACAATTGACCGTGCGCGTCGGGTCCCGAACCGAGCGACATGATGATGCAGTCGCTCACGGTTTCGGTGATGAGTTTGCACAACCTATCGGGGACAAGCTCGAGCAGGACGGCGAACGCGCCCGCGTCGCGCAGCGCTTTCGTATCGTCCACAATCTTCTTCGCCATCGCCGCAGATTTGCCTTGCAGTTTGAATCCGCCCAGTGCAGAGACGGACTGCGGGGTGAGTCCCAAATGACCAATGGCGGGAATGCCCGCATCCACGATGCCCTTGATGCGGTTCGCCATTGCCGCGCCGCCTTCGAGCTTGATCGCGTCACAGCCACATTCGGACATGAATCTGCCCGCGTTGCGGATGGCGTTCTCGACGGAATCTTGATAGGTCATGTAGGGCATATCACCGACGACAAAAGCGGTCGGCGCGCCGCGCCTCACCGCCTGCGCGTGGCGGATCATATCGTCCATTTTGACAGGCAGCGTCGAGTCGTAGCCGAGCATGGTCATGCCGAGGCTGTCGCCGACGAGAATCATTTCAATGCCCGCCTGCTCTTGTAAATAGGCAGTGGGATAGTCGTAGCAGGTCAGCCATGTGATTGGCTCTTTGTCTTCGACTTTCTTGAACAAATACGGCAGTGTGATTTTTTTACGTGCTTCAGTCATTTTTACTCCTTGTATAATATAGAGATAAAAACAGTATAGACGAAAGCCCAAATTGATTCAACTGACGAAAATCACTGAATCTTTATTTTTCTTATGGTATCCTACGCTATCCATGAGGTGAAAATGAACAACGTCCGCCCGAAATTAACTTTGATGACCGAAGAACAAATCCATGAGGCGCATGGAAACGTCTTGAAAGTGTTGAGCGAAACCGGCGCGCGAGTCGATTCGCCCGCGATTTTGTCCCTGCTCGAAACCAAGCTCGGATTGAAAGCGCAAGACCGCGTGATTAAATTCCCGCGCGAAATTGTCGAAGAGGCGATTCAATCCGCGCCGAAGACCATAGACGTGTACGACCGTCGCGGCGCGCATAAGTTCAAACTCGGCGAAGATAGACTCCGCTTTGGGACGGGAGTCACCGCGCTGTATTATCAAACGCCCGAAGATGAATCGCTGCAACTCTTTACGCGCAAACATTTTCAAGACCTTGTGAGGTTGAGCTCCGCGCTGAAACATTATGACGTGATTTCCACCGTCGGCATCCCACGCGACGTGCCGGAAGAACTGACCGATTTATACGGCTCGCTCGAACACATCTCCAACACCACCAAGCCGCTGGTGCTGCTCGTTTCGGATGAAAATAAATTCCCCGATGTGTTGAAGATGTTTGAATTGCTTCACGGTGATTTGGGAAGTAAGCCGTTCATCATTCCATATTTCAACCCTGTCAGCCCGTTGGTAATGAACGCCGGCACGGTGGACAAAATGAAAATCGCCATCGAGCGCGGACTGCCGATCATCTTCTCGAATTACAGCATGGCGGGCGCGTCCACGCCGCTCACGCCTGCTGGCACGTTGACTCTCTTGATGGCGGAATTGCTCGCGGGCTTGGTCATCAGTCAGACCATCAAAAAAGGCGCGCCCATTTTGCTTGGGATGCTGCCCGTGTATTTCGACATGCGCACCATGCTCAATTTTTATGACCCGCAAAGTATTCTCATCAGCGTCGCGTGTTCCGAGATGATGAAACACTACGGCATCCCGCATTGCTCCACATCGGGCAGCGGAACGGGCTGGGGCATGGACTTAATCGCGGCGGATACGTATTGGATGAACACGCTCGCGCTGCTTCTCTCGCACGGACATCTCGCGCCTTTCATCGGAGATTCGCTCGGCTCGAAAGCCATTTCGCCCACCACCATTGTCCACGTCCACGAGATGATTGACCAAGCCCTGAGAATCAGCGACGGCTTCCAACTCGACGACGCAAACGCGGCAGTGAGTGAGATTGCAAAAGTCGGCGCGGGCGGAAGTTTCCTCACGCAGCCATCCACCTTAAAGAATTACAAAAGCGGATATTACGTCAGCGGCGTTTATCCGCGCTTGAGCATGGAAAAATGGCAGGAGGCGGGCGCGCCCAGCGCGAATCACGTCCTGCGCGAAAAAACGCGCGCGCTGATTCACTCCGCGCCCGCGCCGGATGACCATGACGAGTTCATCGGCAAGGGCGAAGCGTTTATAAAAACGCTCGTCAAATGATGGCGTATTCACACATCAAATGTGAAAAAAAGCGCAATTTAGGAAATTTGATTGCGTCTTTAATGTCTTAATCGGAAAAAAACAATTGACTTCCCTCTTTCCTTCCATATAATTCGCGGGTACGTTTGTCATGTCCAGACCAATCATAAAGGAGAGAGAAA
>DZBA01000030.1 GCA_022729775.1 Anaerolinea thermophila
CCATTGGATTTGGAAATCAAATATTGGCTGACGGGGAAATAAAAAAAATTAAGTGATAAAATACCGGCACGAAACAAAGGACGCTTTGGGGGAGCATGAGCCTTTGTCAAATAAAATTTTTCTGTACGGAGAATTAAATATGCCACGTCGTTCATTGACTCGCCTGTATCAGGACGAGTTCTCAAACTATTCACTTGCCAAATTCCAACAGGACGCGCTTGCAGGGCTAACCGTCGCCGCGGTTGCGCTGCCGCTGGCGCTGGCTTTTGGGGTCGCTTCGGGCGCATCCGCTGCTGCGGGCTTGGTCACTGCCATCCTCGCGGGCATCATCATGGGCTTGCTCGGCGGCGCGCCCTATCAAATTTCGGGACCGACAGGCGCAATGTCTGCGGTGCTGATTGTGCTTGTCCAGCGTTATGGGTTGGAAGGGATTTGGGTCGCCGGGTTACTTTCCGGCGCATTCCTGCTCATCATTGGTCTTATGCGGCTTGGACGTTTCATCGCGTTCATCCCCGCGCCCGTCATCAGCGGATTCACATCCGGCATCGCGCTGATTATCTTCATCGGGCAAATTGACAACTTTATCGGCTTCAAAACACCCGGCGCAGAAACCGCCGCGCAAAAATTCATCGGATATTTCAACGCGCCGTTTTCGTTCGATTGGCACACGATTGCGCTTGGGTTGGTGGTCATCGCGACGATGTTCCTCATGCCTGCAAAGTGGAGCGCGCGCTTCCCCTCTTCGCTTTTGGGAATTATCCTCGCCTCCTTGCTCAACTTCACGCTGGGCTGGTCTGCGCCCATGATCGGCGCAATTCCGCGCACGCTGCTGCTTGCAGACCGTCTCAGTTTTGCCAACATCCACTGGGAGAACTTCTCCGAATTTCTCGCGCCGACGTTGACCATCACCGCGTTGGGCGCGGTTGAATCGCTGCTGTGCGGCGCGGTTGGCTCGAACATGACCGGCGTGCGCTTGCAGGCAAATCAAGAACTGATCGCGCAGGGCATTGGCAACATGACGATTCCATTTTTCGGCGGAGTCCCCGCAACGGCGGCAATTGCGCGCTCCAGCGTGGGAATCAAATCCGGCGGGCAGACTCGACTGGTCAGCATCATCCACGCGGTTGGGCTGCTGCTCTCGATGTTTTTGCTAACTCCTTTAATGGAGAAAATTCCGCTTGCCGCGCTTGCCGGCGTTTTAATGGTGACAGCCATCCGCATGAATGAATGGGACGCGATCAAGTTTATGTTCGGCAAACGCTTCAAGACAGATATGATTGCATTCACCATCACCATGCTTGCCACCATCACCCTTGACCTGACCCAAGCCATCCTGATTGGCTCATTTCTCGCGGGCGCGGTTTTCCTGAATAAGATTGCCAGCATTGATATCGAAATTCAAGACGTGGACATTGATAGATTGAAACAGCGCGGCATTGACACAGAAGGCAAATGTAAGCGCGCGCGCGTCGCCTTTCTCACGGGACCTTTGTTCTTTGCCGCAGTAGGACAATTCAACGAGGCATTCTCGAATCTTAAAGAAACACACACGCTGATTCTTTCGATGCGCGGCGTTTCGTTGATTGATACCGCCGGGCTGGAGGCGCTTCACAAACTGCATGAACGCCTGCACCAACAAGGCGGAACGCTGATGTTTGCCGGCATTCATGAAAACGTCTGCAATATCATAGAGCGCGGCGGGCTAAAGGAATTGATTGGCGCGGAAAATTTCTTCTGGTCGAGCGACCAAGCAATTGTCGAGGCGGAAAAACGCGGATGTAAGTTTTGTTAAAAAAACGGACTCTGGAGGTTCGGTAGCGTTACAGTAAATCATGGAGTCTGCTGCGTCACCCAAAACCAGCCACCGATTTCACAGATTATCACCGATTTGAATTTAAAATCCGTGATAATCTGTGCTAATCTGTGGCAAAAAATTCCGACCACGTTTAAACGCTGTCTTACCAGAGGTTCTACTTCTGGCGTCTTTGCGCTTCTTCTAATTCCCTTACGCGCGGAAAATCCTTGTAGTATCCCCGGTAACTTTCAGGCAGCATGGACGCAATGCGACACATCACCTCATCCACAGCCGAGCGCAGCAGCGCGTCGCGTTCCGCGCCTTTGACAGATTTAATTTCAGGCGGGGCGTACATTTCACCCGAAACCGTGATGGTAATTTTCAACCGCTGAAATTTTTTCAAACGCGCAACCACCACCGCGTCTTCTGTGCCGGTCAGCGCAACCGGCATAATCGGCGTCCCAGCCGAACTTGCAATGTAAATTACGCCGGGTTCGCCTTGAAGCAAGGTCGCGGTTTTCGAGCGCGTGCCTTCCGGCGTAATGACCATCACGCCGCCATTTTTCAAGCGCGTAATAAATTCGCGGATGGCTTTCATATCCGCCTGCCCGCGCGTCAGCCAGGTCACGTTCAACCACCACGCCACAATCCGCGCCCACCAGAATTTTTTATATTTATCGGTCAACGGGTGAATCAGGTCGTCGTTATCAATCACATAATAAACCACCAGCGAATCCAGCCTGCCCAAATGATTCGCGGCGATCATGTACCCGCCTTTGGGGATGCGGCTCACGTCGCCGCGAATCTCGATATCCGCGATGAGGGGAAATATCTTCCGCGCAAAAAAGCGAACCGACGCGGACATTTAAGCCTGCTCCGCGAGTAACTCTTTCAGGCGCGGATGATCCGCGTAATAACCGCGATTGTATTCGGGAATCATCGCGGCAATGCGGCACATGATTTCATCGGTATATTCCTGCAATTTTTCATCGCGGTTTTCTTTGGGAAAAGGCGGCAGCGTAAATGATTTTCCCGCAATCAATCGAATGGGCGTGCGCCTGAATTTTTTAAGGTTTCCGATGACAATGCGGTCTTCGGAACCGACAATCGCAACCGGCACAATCGTCCACCCCATTTTAGAGGCGAGATACGCCACGCCGGGTTTTCCCTGCGCCATTTTTTCGTCGCGCGCGCGCGTTCCTTCCGGGGCGATCACAAGCGTCTGCCCCTGCTCCATGCGCTTTATCATCTCTCGCATCGCTTTCAAATCGGGGCTGAAGCGGTTGACGAAAATTGCGTTCAGGTGTTTTCCCAGCCAGCGCAGAATGGCGTAATCCTCCCATTTTTCAGCGACAGGGATGAATAAATTCCAGTCATTCAGCCCATAATACGCCATGGGCGCGTCCAAAAAACCGAGGTGATTCACAGCGATGACAAACCCGCCCTCTTTGGGCAGGTTTTCATAACCAGTTACCCTTACTCTGGCGACGAGTTTAATCACAACACGAATAACGAACACAATGATTGTTTTCATAATTTAAATTTTATGCGAAGGCGGGATTTTATGCAATAAAAAAACAAGCCCCATGCGCGGAGCTTGTTCAAAGTCAACGGGAGGCAGCCCTACGAGTAACCGGCTTTTTGCACGCCATATTCATCGAACATTTTCAAGAAAATATGATAATCATTTTCTTCGATGTTGGTCAATTGAAAACCGGCATTATACATGGAGGTATGATACTCGTCACGGTTACACCACCGCGAACAGGCAGCAAAAGTGACAAAATCCTTCTCTCCAAGTTGACCCGTGTTCTCGATGCGCAATACAAATTGCGCATTGGGTGGAATGGGTTTTTTGCTGTCTATTTTGAAGCCGCTCGTGCTGATGTCCGCAAGATGCCCAATCACTTCGCCGGTCACTTCATCAAAGACGCGCATGTAATAAGAAAAAATACGACGAGACAGATTTCTACGTTCTGATACCATCACAGCGCCTCCTTACAAATATGATAGTTTCATCCAGTATATAGCTAAAACTTTGAGGAGGCAAGTTTTTTAATTTTCTTTTTTCAAGATATGCGTCAAAATCGTCGCGCCGGAACCGCCGATGTTTTGCGCCATGCCTATTTTTGCGTCATGCACCTGCGTCTTTCCGCACTCGCCGCGCAACTGCTGGACAACCTCCACCAGTTGGTACATGCCCGTCGCGCCAACAGGATGTCCGCGCGCTTTGAGTCCGCCGCGCGTGCAAACGGGGATTTTTCCGCCGATGCCGATTTGATTCTCCAACGCAAGTTTCACCCCCTGACCGCGCTCCGCGAAGCCGCACGCTTCCAATGAAAGCGCCGCCATAATCGAAAAAGCGTCATGTAATTCAAAGAAATCAATCTGGTTTTGCGTGACGCCCGCCATTTCGTAGGCGCGCTTCGCGGATTGATACGCAGCCTGCAAAAACATCGGGTCTTTGCGCGAGTGGACGGCGATGCTATCCGTTGCGGATGCGGAAGCCGCGACCACAATTTTTTGTTTGCGCTGAACTTTTTCCGCGGGGACAATCACCATCGCCGCCGCGCCATCGCCCACAGGTGAAGCGTCCAGCAGGTTGATGGGCGTCGCCACCATCGAAGATTTTTCAAATTTTTCCACTGTGATTTTTTCATGCAGCCGCGCATACGGATTGTGCATGGCATTGGCATGGGAGTTGATGGAAAACTGCGCGAAGTCCTCATGCTTCCAGCCGAATTCATACATGTAGCGCCGCATGACCAGCGCGTTGATGCCCACAAAAGAAATCCCCTGTTCGACTTCGTAATCCGCGTCGGCGGCGGTGGCAAGCGCGGCGGTGACATCGCGCCCGGCTTTGTCGGTCATCTTTTCGACTCCCAACACCAGCGCGGATTCGACATCGCCCGAAGCGACAGCCATCAGCGCGGAACGGAACGCCGCCGCGCCCGACCCGCACGCGGCTTCTATTTTGACCGCTTCCCGCTTCCACAGCCCGATCCAATCTGCAAAAAATGTGCCGAGCTGGTTCTGTCCGCTGACCATGGAGGAAAGCATATTGCCGACAAAAAGCGCGTCCACTTTTTCCACGCCCGCGTCTTGCAACGCGGCAAAAGCGGCGTCGCCGCCAATTTCGCGCAGGGATTTATCCCAGTGTTCGTCAATCTTTGTTTGACCAATTCCAAGTATGGCTATTTTTCTCATACCCTAAATTTTACCCCAGCGGGCTGTCAGGAACTATCTAAAAAAAGTCAAAGTCCAGAAGTAGAACTTCTGGACTCCGTCGTAGTTAAGGCGCAAATGGCGTAATTGTCCCGGTGGGTTCCTCTACCCAGGGCGTATCGGTGGGGTACGGGGTTTCGGTGGGTTCAAAAGTCGGCGTTGGCTCGAAGGTCGGCGTGGGAAGGTCGGTGGGAATGGGCGGGGCGTAATATAGGAATTTGACCGTCGCGCGTTTTTCCACTTCCGCGTTTTCGCCGATGAGGGTTAACTTCAAGTTCACAGATTCTTCGAAGACGTTGGCAAAATCCCATGTAAAGAGCGCGCCATTTTTAACAGGCGCGGAACTTTCGTATAAAAGATTCCACGCATTAGGGCTTGACCCAACGCTGTATTCCAATTTCCATTTTTTGAATCCCTTGTCCGCATACGCAGAGCCTTTGATTTCATAAGGGACGGACGTGATTTCTTCATTGTTGGCAATCTTCAACTCGATGACCGGCTGCGGATCGCCCGCGCTGCATTCGCGGTCTGGGGCGTAATACAAATCGCGCGGCAGGTCGTGTTCGTCCAACCACTTGCGCCCATCGCCAGTTTTGAGCCACTCGCGCGCCCATTTATCTTGGACGTTCAACACCAATTGATCTTCACTCGGACCTTTGCACGCATCCGAAGATTGCAGTCCCGTCCACAGGTCAATTTTGATACGGCGCACCAAGTCCTGTCCCGGCGGAAGCGGAAGTTGGTCAAAGGCAAAGATTTCGTTATATTGATCATTGCATGAATTGGATGGCTCTGTCCCTGAAAGGCTGCACACAATTTTATCCACGATCCCATCCGGACGGTAAAACGGAGTCGGCGCGCCATTGGTCAAGTATGGAACAGCAAACTCCATAAACTGCGACCAGATGGGCGCGGCGCCGCTCAAGCCGGATGAATTCATCATCGGCGTATAGTCCGCGTTGCCGATCCAAACCCCGGTGACAAGGTCGGGTGTATATCCCATTGTCCAGTTATCGCGGATGTCGTTCGTCGTGCCGGTTTTCGCCGCGACAGGGAAGGAAAGGTTCAAGCGTGAGTTATAGCCGAACATCCACGCGCGCGCGTTGTTATCTGAAAGGATGGATGAAATCAGGTGCGCGTGTTCGCGGCGGATGACTTGTTCGCCGGGCTGCGGCTGGTATTCATAAATCACGTTGCCTTGATAATCGGTGATTTTGAGAATCGCTACCGGCGGGATGCGCACGCCGTTATTCGCAAAGACCGCGTACGCGGATGTAAAATCTACCAGGCTGACTTCGCCGCCGCCGAGTGTGAGAGAAAGCCCATAATCATCGCGCGTGAGGGAAGTCACGCCGAGCCGTTTCATAAATTCAAGCAGACCTTCCGCTTCGGGCGTTTCGGGGTTGTCATAAATACCGACAAACTCCAACGCCTTGACCGCTGGAATGTTAAAGGAATTTTGCAGCGCCACGCGCACCGTCATTGCGCCATGAAATTTTCCGTCATAGTTGCGCGGTTCGTAAGGCGGGTTTGCGCCATCGGGGAATTGAGTCGGCACGTCCCAAATCAGCGTGGATGGAGTCCAACCTTTCTCGAATGCGGCGGCATAGGTAAATGGTTTAATGGATGAACCCGGCTGGCGCGTGGGACTGGTCGCCATGTTAATTTGCCCCGCAATCTCCGCGTTGTTGAAGTCAGGCGAGCCGACCATTGCAAGAATTTCACCCGTCGAGGGGCGGATGGCAACCAACGCGCCATTGTGCGCGCTGTTTTCGTACATCATCGCCGTCACTTGTTCTGTGACCAATTGCTGCGCGCGGTCTTGCATCACCGGGTCGAGCGTGGTGTAGACGACAAAACCAGAGCGATAGATGGTCTGCGCGTCGTATTGTGATTCCAATTGTTCGCGGATGAAGTTCACCCAATGCGGATATTTTGCGTCGAAGGAAGGCGCGCGAAACGGATAAACCTTCATCTCGTCGGCGGCTTGCGTCGCGCTGACCGGGTCAACGCAAATGGGCGTCAGGCTGTTGCTGACCGCGATGCAATTTTGCGCGGCGCTTACTTCAAACATCAACACCAGCACCTGCTGCTGGCGAATCAACGTATCCTGCGGGTTGGTGTAAATATCATATACAGCGGGCGACTGCGGCAAGCCCGCAAGGAAGGACGCTTCGCCAAGCGTTAACTCTTTTGCGGATTTTCCAAAATAAGTTTCGGCGGCGGCTTCGATTCCATAAGCGAGGTTGCCATAATAAATTTCGTTAAGGTACAGTTCCAAAATTTCATCTTTGGAATATCGGCGCGTAATTTCTGCCGCGAGGATGATCTCGCGCGTCTTGCGCGAATAACTGCGCTCGGCGCGTTCTTCGGGCGAGAGGAGCAGCGCGCGCGCCAATTGCTGCGTGATGGTGGAAGCGCCGGAGACCGTTCCGCCGCTTTGGTAGTTCTGCCATAACGCGCGGATGATTCCAAACAGGTCAAAGCCGGGATGCGAATAGAAAGACTTATCTTCGGTGGCAATGGTGGCGGCGACGAGATTTGGCGAAATATCCTTTAAGGGAATATACGTCCTGCGTCCGGCGTTGGGGTCGAGGATTTCATAGAGCGGCTGACCATTGCGGTCTAAGATGCGCGTGGTCTCGAATTGTGACGCGCGATTCTTCAAGTCGCTCACATCGGGCAAGGCGCTGGCGATGGCGTAATATTGATAGACAAAATATGAGCCAACGCACAAGCCGACGATGACCAATAGAAATAACGAGATGACAAATCCGCGCAAAAGACAGCCCTTATTTCCGCGCCACCAGTTGACAACGTTGAAATAAGGTGGGGCTGAAGATTCGTCCGGCGGTTGGGAATAACTTTGCGTCTGCGCGGGATGTTGTGGACGTTGCTGCGCGGCAGGTGGATATGATGGATGCGGCTGTGGAGGTCGCGGCTTACTGGTCGGCTGGTATGCGGCAGGCGTGACGCGCGTCCCATCGAGATCGGTCTCGGTGACGCGGCGCGGCAGCGGCATATTATCCTGATCGAGCGCGGGGCGATAAATCGGCGGGGTCTCGTCATCATCTTCTAGAAAATCCAGCGGCGGGGGCGTGTACTCTCCCTGCGTTTCCTCTTCAGACCTGATAATGCGGCGGCGTTCATTGTCATCCATAACTTTTCACCTTCAACCTTAAACCTACAACCTTAAAACCTACAACCGTTTTACTTCGGTTTACTCAGCATCAACAAATTCAATGTGCCGCGCTGGCAAATTTCGTCGTTTTGATTCTTGACCACGAGTGACGCAATAATCGCGCCGCCGCCAATACGCGGAAGGGCTTTGGTTTCGGTGACGGTTAATTCAGTATACGCGGTATCGCCAATTAAAAACGGCTTGACGAATTTCCACTCGCTGATTTCACGAAAGGCAAGCACTGTGCCATCGAGCAAGCCTGTCTGCATGATGAGACCTACGCTGATGGAAAATCCCAGCAGCCCATGCGCAATGCGTTGACCGAACTGGGTCTTCTTTGCGAAGTCCGCGTTGGTATGAATCGGGTTGTAGTCGCCGGTCAAGCCTGCGAAGGAGAAAATCGCGTCCTCGCTGATGGTGCGTCCGCCTGTTTTGATGGATTGCCCAATTGAAAACTCCTCGAAATAAAGTCCTGGCATATTAGCCTCCTTTGGTTTTTGCTTATTGTAACGTATAAAAACATCCGAAGTTTTCGGCTTCGGATGTTTGTCTGCATAAATCATTGGCACGGCAAAAAAATTATTCGCCAGATATTTCCAAAACTTCTGCTATTACTGTTTGAGAAATTGCAAACCCTGTTTTTTAACTATCATTTCCCATTCCGTAAGATAAGTTTATCAACTGCTTGAATTTCTTCTGCAAGTTCATCTTTTGTAAAGTTAATATAAGATACGCCGCGAATCCGCAGTAGTTCAATAAAATCAGGGCGTGAAATGCCTAAAAGCAGCCCTGCTTTACCGGAAGAGATTTTTCCTTCTGAAAAAAGGGAAAACACAAGCCATTCTGATACACGACGCTGAATCTCTTCTTGAGTTAATCCCAGATCAAAAATTGTATTGGGGACACGGATATTAAGTGTAGTTTCCAACATAACATCTCCTTATTTCATTGTAACGCGGGAATTTTTTATAATCCCGCCGATGTTTCCAGACCATTCGCGGAGGCGATTTCATCCAAGGCGACTTCGATGTCGTCAATGAAGTGGTCGAGTCCTTCCACGCGCTGCTGAAAACCTTCGCCCAAAAATCCCAATTCGCGCGCGGCGTTTTCCCAAAACTGGAAATGGTCGCCATCCAAAACTTCCGCGCAGGATGTCCACGTTTGGAAAAGGGGCCAGAGCGCAGACAGCGGGGTTTGACCTTCGAGCATGGTTTTGATTGCCTTCTCGTAATAATTTGCGCGCGCAGGATGGACGCGAATATCCACGCTGGGTTTTTCGCTGGCGAGCTTGTACGCGGATTTCCAATCTGCAAGCCAGAGATTTAATTTTTCGGGGGTGACGTTGCCCGCGCCAGCCAACTCAAACGCGGTGGCGGTCATCTCATGCTTATTGGCGGCTTCGGCGCGGGCGGGGAATTCCAACAACAGGCGGCGGTCATACATGGGAGGTCCGCTTAATTCCGCGACGGCGTTGACCGCGTGAAAAAGCGATTTCATATATTTTTTGATGACGCGCGGCGTGACCTCTTCCACATCATTCAAGTCAAACCAGATGCCCCTTCCATGCGCGAGCATTTTGCGGCAGCGCTGCAACATCAGCGGCGGCTGTTCAAACTCAAAACCGGCGCGCAGGCTGGCTTGCACAAAATCGAAGAATTTTTCACGCTCGTACAAAAGCTGCGGATCGTACATCTCATAGCCCAACCAGGGATCGCTGCGCAATTCGCGCGGCGACTTGAATTCCGATTTTGCGCGGCGGCTGATATCGAGATGAAAGTCGGGCGTTAGTTTGACAAACTCGCGCGGCTTAAGGTTTTCGCTCTTTTGCACAAAGACAAGGTCAATATCGGCTGTGCCGCCCAGCATGGGGTCAACGTTCAGCAGCGAGCCTGTCAAATATACAGCAATAATATCCGGGTCGTTGAAAGCCCGTTCTTGGGCTGTCTCTTTGGCAATGCGGAGAAGGGATTCGCGGGTAACTCGCATGGGATTTTCCTTGGGGTCTGGCAAAATTTATTTCGGCACGATGTTACAGCGGCAGAGCAGGTTGAAACGGCGCAAGGTTCAACGCCTCGCGGATTCGATTCTCGACGCGCCGCAGGTCTTCCGGGTTGCGGATGATGTCCAATTCATTTGAGTCGACTTTCAACACAGGCGCATGGTCAAATGATTCGGAGAAAAAAGATTCATAAGCGCGGTTGAGTTCGTCAATGTACGCGCGCTCCATCTGGCGCTCATACGGTCTATCGCGGAAGGCGATGCGCTTCATCAAAGTATCTGTGCTGGCTTGCAGGTACACCAGCAAATCGGGCTTGGGAATTTTCTCGCCAAGCGCGTTATGGACTTTGTGATACATGTCCAGCTCATCGCCGCGCAAATTGATTCCCGCAAAAAGCGCGTCCTTTGCAAAGGTGTAATCGGCGACGAGATTCTTCCCGCCCGCAAGGATGGATGGCACATTGTTATTCTGTTGATGATAGCGGCTAAGCAAAAAGAAAATCTGAGTTTGAAAAGCATAACGCGCGCGGTCTGCGTAGAAATCCGAGAGGAAGGGGTTTTCCTCGAAGACTTCCAGCAAAATTTCCGCTTCAAATGTGTTTTGTAAGAGACGCGCAAGCGTGGTCTTGCCAACGCCAATCACGCCTTCGATGGCAATATACATTCGTAAGGCTCCCTGAAGTTAAGTTGAATTAAGGATACCATAAGAGGTTGAAAGTTACGGGGGGAAAGTGTAAGGTCGCAGGTTTAACGTTGCAGGTTTAACTTTCAACCTGTAACCTGTAACTTGTAACCTGTATAATAAGCGCATGACTAAAATATGTATTGTTCCGCGCGTGGTGGG
Organism: Anaerolinea thermophila; assembly: GCA_022729775.1. Lineage (GTDB taxonomy): Bacteria > Chloroflexota > Anaerolineae > Anaerolineales > Villigracilaceae > Villigracilis. Next base: position 11,044 of record DZBA01000030.1, read on the forward strand.
GACGGGCGGCATGGCTTCGTTTCGCCTCAAATTCGAGCAGGGACTCCGCGCGCGCGGCGTGGATGTGACCCACGACCCCAATTCCGCGCCCGATGCGATTCTCGTCATCGCTGGCACGCGGAATTTACTTCCCTTGATGCGGGCGCGGCGGCGCGGAATCCGCATTGTGCAGCGGCTGGATGGAATCAACTGGGTGCAGCGAGTCCGCTGGACGGGGGCGCGTTATCACCTCCGCGCGGAGTATGGCAACTTTATGCTGTCGCTCATCCGCGCAAGGTTCGCGGATAGAGTCATCTATCAAAGCAAGTTCATCCGCGAATGGTGGGAAGATTGGTATGGCGTGGCGAAAGCGCCCGCAACGGTCATCATCAACGGCGTGGATTTGAACATCTACCATCCCGAAAATTCGCCTTCACGCCCTGCGGATAAATTCCGTTTGTTGTTATTGGAAGGAAGTCTCGCGGGCGGGTTGAACTCAGGTCTATTTTATGCCGTTTCGATTGCCGAAAAACTTTCGACAAAATATCCGATGGAAGTGGTCGTCGCGGGCAAAGTGGATGAAGCAACGCGGCGCAAAGTTCAAAGCAACGTGCCTGTGAAATTTTTGGGGACAATTCCGCGCGAGGATGTTCCCGCGCTGGCGCGTTCATCAGCGATGATGTACTGCGCGGAAGTGAATCCGCCCTGCCCCAATTCTGTCATCGAAGCGCTGGCTTGCGGACTTCCCGTGATTGGCTTCGACAGCGGCGCGCTGAAGGAATTGGTCAGCGAAGACGCGGGCTGCATTGTCCCCTATGGCGCAAACCCCTGGAAGTTGGAAACGCCCGATATTTTCATGCTGGCAAAAGAGGCTGAGAAAATCCTCGCGGGGCAAGAGCAATATCGAAGGTCGGCGCGGTTACGCGCGGAATCCAATTTCGGGTTGGAGCAGATGACCGATTCGTATCTCAAGGTTTTGTTGGGATGAAACTGGACTCCAGAAGTTCTACTTCTGGAATCCCGCAAGTAGAACTTGCGGAGTCCAAAATGGAGAATCATTATGGATAAAGAAGTTCACGAATTTTTGCTAAAACATTTGCAGGGAATTATGAAAAATGATATCGCTTCTTACCACGAAACCACTGCCGAAGATTTAACGTTATACGAATGGTGGGTGACTCCGCATCGGCTGGATGGATTGCCTTTTCACGAATTTATGATGAACGCCAACGCCGCGCGCGGTTCGGTCTTTGGCGCGGAAGATAAGGGACAAAAAGCAGAGAGCCGATTTGACCTTGCAAATTTACACATCCAAAGATATGGCGACACGGCAATTGCGAGTTATACGCTGTTGATCAGCACTGCCTTGCCCGATGGCGTGAAAGTCGCCGCGCATAACGAAAGCCGCGTGATGGTTAAAATAGACGGCGCGTGGAAGGTCGTCCATGTGCATAAATCCCCTGCATGGCAAACGCCGCATGTAGGATAGAAAAACAAAGAGGAGAAAAATTCAATGACTCGTGATGAAGCCCTCGCGTTGGTGCGAGAATATGTAAAGAATGAAGGACTTGTCCGTCACATGTTGTGCGTCGAAGCCGCGATGAAATTCTACGCGGAGAAGTTCAACGAGGATGTCGAGCTGTGGAGCGTGATCGGTCTGCTGCACGATTTCGATTGGGAAATTCACCCCACGCTGGAAGGACATCCCACCAAAGGCGCGGAGATTTTGCGCGCGCGCGGCGTGAGCGAAGAAATTATCCAAGACATCCTCAGTCACGGGGTCGAGACCGGCGTACCGCGTGATACGCTGCGCCGCAAAGCGTTGATGGCATGTGACGAAGTCACGGGCTTGATTACCGCCGTCGCGCTGGTGCGTCCCTCGCGTTCTTTGTATGACCTCGAAACAAGCTCGGTCAAAAAGAAGTGGAAGGATAAAGCCTTTGCCGCTGGAACCAACCGCGCGGAGATGGAAGAAGCCGCGAAGGATTTCGGCGTTGACATTTGGGAACACGTCGGCAACGTGATTCTTGCCATGCGCAAAATCGCGCCTGAATTAGATTTAGTCGGGAACTTGGGATGAAGAACTTAATATCTTTTGTACACGGAATTTCACGGAGTATTCATGAAAGGGTTTCACCCCGAAGGATGAAAACACCGTTCCGAAGGTTTTCGGGCAGGATTCAAACCTTTCAAGAATCCTTCGGAACGTTTTTTCATATCAGTACACGGAACTTTATCTTTAGTCCCGAAGGTTTCCTCGTAAAACTGATTAAGCCAATCAAGCCTTCGGGGCGTTTCCGCTCCGTGTACAAAATTCTATACATCCCAGTTTTACTTCTCGCTGCTTGCGCGCCAGCGCCAACCCCGTATGCCCCGCCGACGCCGATTGTCAGCCACCCCGCCAAAGTCTTTGACATTGATATTTCCGCACCCGCGTCTGCGGAACGCTTCAACGATCCGCGCCCGAATTTAATCTTCATCTTCACCGATGACCAGCCCTATCACACGGTTGATTACATGCCGACGGTCAAAAATGAATTGATGGCAAACGGCGTGGTCTTCGATAATGCCTTTGCCACAACGCCGTTGTGCTGCCCCAGCCGCGCCAGCATTTTATCGGGACAGTACGTGCATAACCACGAAGTCTATACCAACACGCTGCCGTTGGGCGGCGCGACCCGTTTCGACGATACAGAAGCCTTATCCCCATGGATTCAAAAGGCGGGATACCGCACCGGATATTTTGGAAAATATCTCAACGCCTACGAAGACCTCCAGCCTTATGGATATGTCCCGCCCGGCTGGGATATATGGAAGTCGTTCCTCAGCAAAAACCTGACCACTGTCGAAGACAAAGGCAACATGCAATATTATTTCGATTTCAGCATGTCTGAAAACGGGACGGCGGTGGTGTATGAAAAATCGAAGGACAATTTCAGCGCGGATGTGGTCACGCGCAACGCGCTCGAATTCATCCGCGATTCGCGCGACGAACCGTTCATGATGATGGTCAGCTACTACAATCCGCACTCGCCGTATATCTCCGCGCCGCGCCACAAAGATTCGTTCCGCGCGGGCGAGGATTATTGGGACTGGGTGCAATATCGTCCGCCGAGTTTCAACGAGGAAAACATCCGCGATAAGCCCGATTACATTGCGGAACTTTCGCCGCTTTCGCCCACCGAGATTGACACCGCCCACAAACAGATTTTGCGCTCGCTGCTTTCAGTAGATGACGGCGTCGCTTCGGTCTTGTCCGCGCTCGATAAGGCAGGCATCAAAGACAACACCATCATCATCTTCAGCACCGATAACGGCTTAACGCTCGGCGATCACCGTTTTGGCGTGACGAAGAATTGCCCGTACGAAGCATGTTTGAAAGTCCCCTTTGTGGTGTACGCGCCGAAGTATTACCCGCATCGCGTCGAGACGAAATTCGCCGCGAACATTGACATCGCCCCGACCTTTGCTGAGCTCGCGGGCGCGGATATTCCCAACACGGTGGACGGGCTGAGTCTCGTTCCGCTGTTGAACGACTCCGCCGCAAAATGGCGCGAGGACATCCTGCTCGAACACTGGCGCACCAACGAAGGAGTCGGCGGGATAATCCCGCAATATTACGCTGTCCGCAACGCAGAATGGAAATATGTCGAATATGAAACCGGTGAAACAGAATTGTACGACCTTGTGAACGATCCGTATGAATTGCAAAATATTTCGGGAAAGTCGAAATACAAGGAAGTTCAAAACGCGCTGGCGGAACGTTTGCAGGAATTGAAGAAGGAATAAAAACTTGACGCATCCTATCAAATCGGACTCCCGAAGTTCTACTTCGGGAAACTCGCAATCGAGCCCCGCGATCAACCGTCGCGATTTTCTCAAACTCGCGGGCGCGCTTCCGTTTGGTCTGTACGCTTCACAGGCGGCGCGGACTCTCGGTCTGCAAACCGCGCCCGAAAAAAAGAACATCCTGATCGTCGTGTTCGATGCTTTTTCCGCGCACAACATGTCGCTGTATGGATATGAAAGACAGACCACGCCCAACATTGACAAACTCGCCGAACGCGCGACGGTTTATCATAACCATTATTCCAACAGCAACTTCACCACACCGGGGACAGCTTCTTTATTAACTGGAATGCTCCCCTGGACAACCCGCGCCTTGCAACTAAATGGAAAGGTCGCGGAAAGCCTTGCGCGCCGAAATATTTTTTCGGTCTTCGATGAATACGAAACCAGCGCGTATTCCCACAATCAATTGGTCAACACCTTATTCGAGCAATTCTTCAACGACATCGAAGAATGGATTCCAAAAGAAGGTCTGCTGCTGCGCTCCTCTGAAAAAACGGTGCAGCGCATATTTCGCAACGACGCGGATATTTCATCGGTCAGTTGGGGACGCGAAACGCAGGTCTCCGATGATGGCTTCGCGTATTCGCTCTTCCTCTCGAAACTCATCTCGTACCTCGATGACCGAAATGTAAACGACTACCTGCCCTTCTTCCCGCGCGGAGTTCCCACCGCCAGCGGAACGGGACGCTTCTTGCTCGAACACGCCATCAATTGGATTGCCAAACGATATAAAGACATTATCGCGCCGACGCTCGGATATTATCACCTGCTGCCGCCGCACGCGCCGTATAAAACGCCGGGTGAATTTGTCGGGCGTTTTCGCCGCGATGGGTTTACTCCCATCGAAAAGCCGCGCGATATTTTCGCAACGGAAGAAGGCGTGGACTTCGAGAAAAAGCGCGCGTATTACGACGAATACATCATGTACGTAGACCGCGAGTTTGCGCGGTTGTATCAAATGTTGGAAGAGTCCGGCAGGCTGGAGGATACGTGGGTTGTGCTGACCTCCGATCACGGCGAGATGTTCGAGCGCGGAATCAGCGAGCATTTGACCAACGTGTTATACGAACCCGTGATTCGGATTCCGTTGATTATCTTCGAGCCGGGCAAATCCAGCCGCGCGGATGTCCGCGTCCCAACATCCGCGATTGATTTGCTTCCCACCCTCGCGCATTTGAACGGCGTGCCGATTCCGAATTGGGCAGAGGGAACGCTCCTGCCGCCGCATCGAGCCGCGCAAGACAAAAGCGATGTGTACGCGGTACATTCTGTCGAAACAGTGATGGGCGAGGCATTCCAGCAAGGCTCGATTGCGCTTGTCAAAGATGGATATAAATTGCATTATTATTTTGGCTACCCCAAACTTCAAGGGCAGGAACGGGTCGAGTTATACGACCTCGCATCTGACCCCGAAGAGATGAACGATATTTCATCCGCAAAAAGCAGCGTGACGCGCGAACTGCTGGCACAGGTCAAAGCGGGTCTCGCGCAGGCAGACAAGCCGTATCAAAAATAGATAAAGCCATCCGCCAGTTTTGGAG
>DZBA01000315.1 GCA_022729775.1 Anaerolinea thermophila
CAGTTTTTAATGGTTTTTTCCGTAAAGTTCAGTGTTGTCCGTGTAAAAAAATAAGCAGTTAAGAAACAGTCTCTTATGGAATTTGTGTATTGGTCAAGTAACTGTTGAACAAAAACCTTTTACCACGAAGACACAGAGACACCGAGTTTTTCCTTTGGTTTTCTCCGTGACCCCGTGTCTCCGTGGTTCAAAAAAGTGTGCAACCTATTCCTGACCATTACACTCTTATGGAATTTGCAGGTTCATCCTGCAAAATGAAGTATTTACGATTCCAGAAAATAAGATTCTGGATTTCATTAAGGAAAAAATATGGTTTCACCTCTTGTAACTTTTATCGTTTTCTTCTTTGCGCTGGGCGGCATGATCTTTGTGCATGAGCTCGGGCATTTTATCGCCGCGCGTTGGGCGGGGATTGAAGTGGAAGAATTTGGTTTTGGCTTGCCATCCAAAAAACTTGTCACGCTCTTCACATGGCAGGGGACTGAGTTCACCATTCACGCGCTGCCGCTGGGTGGCTTTGTTCGTCCCAAAGGCGAGAACGACCCCAACATCCCCGGCGGACTCGCATCCGCGAATCCGTGGAAGCGGCTGGTGGTATTGTTCGCAGGTCCGTTGATGAACCTGATTACCGCCGTGCTTGTCTTTTCTCTTTTGGTTGGCTTTGAAGGCGTGCCGGTACCGGGCAGCATCAAAATTGATTCTGTCGGCAAGGATTCACCCGCGCAGCAGGCGGGCATTCAAACTGGCGACATGCTGCTTGCCATCAACGGCGAAAAGGTCACGGATATTCAACCCGCGATTGCCATCATCAAAAAAAATCTGGATAAGCCCGTCGAGCTTGAACTGGAGCGCAACGGCAAAGAATTTACGGTCAGCGCCACGCCTTTATCCAGCCGTCCCAAAACAGAAGGCGCGCTCGGCGTTGGCTTGGCGTATCCCACGCGCGCCGCTACCTTGACCGAGATCGCGGGCGGCGGCGTTCTGATGACCGGCTTGCACGCCGCCACCATCGTCTATATTCCCGTCGCGCTCATTCAAGGAGTCATTGCCCCTGCTGACGCGCGCGTTGTTGGCTTTATGGGAATTTTCAACATGTTCGATGTCGCTGTCGAAGAGGATGTCGTCTCGCGTCAGGAAGCCGCAGCCGCACCCAGCAGCGCCGCCGCGCCCGAACCCACCAACTGGACCTTGAACCTGATTGGCGTGTTGAGCGTCTCGCTTGGCGTGATGAACCTTCTGCCCATCCCCGCGCTCGATGGCGGGCGCATTCTCTTCACGCTCCCTGAAATTTTCTTCAAGCGCCGCATTCCGCCCGAACGCGAAAATATGATCAACGGCATTGCCATGCTGCTGCTCATTGGGCTGCTGATTTTTGTCAATATCATGGATGTTGTAAATCCTGTTCAAATTCCCACTCGTTAATCACATGGCTAAACCGCTTACCTTTCAAGACGCGCTCAATACCCTGCTCGATTCCAAAAAGGAAATCCCGCAGAAACATTTGCCCTTATATTCTGACCTCGACCCCAAATCGTTAAAGTTGTTTTTGGATGTATGGGGCAGCGTTAACCCAGAGCGTAAATTAATGCTGCTCGACGCGCTTTGCAGCCACCTCGAAGAAGATATGCTCGTTTCTTATGAGGAGCTCGGACGCGCGCTGCTGACCGACCCCGAAAGCGAAGTCCGCGCGCGCGCCATTTCCCTGCTCGCCGAGACGGAAGACCCGCGTCTGGTCAGCACATTGGTGGATGTCCTCCTGCGCGATTCGGAACTTGCGCCGCGCCTCGAATCTGCCAACGTCCTCGCGCAATTTGTCCTGCTGGGCGAGTTGGAAGAGATCGAAGAAGCGCTGATGGATAAAATCGAATCCGCGCTGATTTCTGTCATCAAAAGCGATGCGCCGCTGGCATTAAGGACGCGCGCGCTTGAAACGCTTGGGTATTCCAACCATGCGGAAGTGTATCAACTGATTGACGCGGCGTTTCATCGCCCCGACCCGTTCTGGGTTGCCAGCGCGCTTATTGCAATGGGACGTATGCACGATAAAGAACGCTGGAACGATGATGTGATTAGTATGTTGCTCGATGAAAATCCGCGCATCCGCCTTGCGGCTGTGCGGGCTGCGGGCGAGTTGGAAATAAAAGACGCAAGTCCCATCATCATCGGTTTGTTGGATGATGAAGAAGAGGATGATGAAATCGCGCTTGCCGCCATCTGGTCGCTTTCGCAAATCGGCGGTGAAGAAGCGCGCGTGTATCTTGTCAACTTGATTGAGCAAAACGAAGATGAAGACGCGGTTGAGTTTTTGGAAGACGCGCTTGAAAATCTCGACTTCAATGAAGAGATTGCAAAGTTCGATTTGCTCGACTTTGAAGACGATGAAGATGAGCAAGACGAAAAAAAGTAGGCAATCAAAAATCGGCAGCCACATGGACTGCCGATTTTTTTTACGCGCTTGTTCTTACATAAAAGCCGACAAACTCGCCTGTGACTGTTTCGCCTTCCTCCCGCACTTCGTCCACCCGTGACATGCGCGGCCCCGCCTTGACCTGCGCGATGAAGGTCTCTATCTGCGCGGGTGTTCCCTCTGCGATGGTTTCCACCGTGTCGTAGCCGACGTTGCGAACCCAGCCCGTGACGCCGACCTGCCTCGCGCAGTATTCGACATGCGCGCGGAATCCCACGCCTTGCACGCGCCCTTTTACCCAAAGATGCGCGCGTTTCATCTCATTTGGATTTTTCACGCAGCCTCCTTTGCCGCAGCATATCAATTGTTCCCCATAATGGAACAATCAGCACCAGCATTAAAATTAACATAAAAGGCGCAAGGTTGCGCAGCGCCACGCCTGCGGTATTTTGTCCCAGCACATCTTCGCGCCAGCGCGTGTCCAGTTGGGAAAGCGGCGTGCCGAGCGCGCTGGTTGCGCCAATCTCACAATTTTGCCCGTCACTGTACGAGCTGATTAAGCGATTCAATCCCGATGTCCCATACGTTTCGCGGATGTAGGTGACGAAGGAGCGCGATTGGGCGTACGCCAAAAACGCGCTGCCAGAGTCGCCGGGGAATGAGTCGCATAATTGGTCGAAGGAAATCAGGGAATCTTTTTCGCTGGCGCTATTCAATGCGACTTCATAATCCGGGGTTGGATACACCTCCATCATCGAAGAAATTCCCTCGACAAGCCAGGTGGGTTGGTTTGCATAGTTTTTTCCCAACGCGCGGTATAGCATGATATGCGCCAATTCATGCGGAATTTTCGTTTCCATGTTAATTTTCTGGCTGGCATCAGGCGCAATGGCAACCAAGACCACGCCAATTTTTGGCGAAGCATGTCCACCGACCCACTCCTCGCCGCCGAGCATTAATGTGTTTTGCAAGTCGGTCGGGTTGGAGTAAATGTAGACGTGAATGGGGTCGGTCAATGAAATGGGAATCACCTCGCGCATGGCGAGCATGCCCGTGCCAGCCGCGTCCAGCGCTGCCGCGCCAAAGGCATCATCGCCCGCGTACCAGTGAATGGTCACATTTGCGCGCGTCGTCTCACGCCACGGAAAGCGGCTGTCATTATAGAAAAAAGTATTCGGGTTGCTGGTGTAGGTCTTGCCGTCTGAAAGCGTGGCTTGAAACCAAAACACCACCTCGCTGAACGGCGGAATAATATTGAGGGAAGCGTCGTATGTGAAACTCACCGCGCCATCGTCCGCAACCTGCACGCTCTCGACATGGGTCACATCCTCGTTGATGCCGCGAAAGAGCAGCGAAGCCTGCTTGACCGGCAGCGCGGATTTAATCTTCGCGTGGATGTTGATGGTCTGTCCGAAGGTAATTGTTACGCCGGGGTCTTCCAGCGTAATTCCCTCCTGCCCCAGCGCCGGGCGCGTGTTGGTGGAAATAAACGCAATCGCCAACAAAAGCGCAATCACCCGGGATATGAATTTTTGTGAATATGACATTTTTACCTCGCTAGATACACAAGCAGCGGCGTTAATGTCAATGGACTTAACGCCGTGCCGAGAAAAACAATTGCAGTGACAAGGGATGGCTTTAATTTATATTCGGTTGCCACGACGGTGGTCGCCAC
>DZBA01000316.1 GCA_022729775.1 Anaerolinea thermophila
TTCGGTTTTGAGTGAAACGTAGCCTTGTTTGGGCAAAAACAAGGTGTCAGGTCTGAGCGTATTTGGAGTCATAGTCAAACGTAAATCCGCCTAAAACTGCCGTCCAAAATAGCAAATTTCTAAAGTATAATTCGTCCGCCTAATTGCACGGGGACGTGCTGGAATTGGCAGACAGGCATGACTTAGGATCATGTGCCGAAAGGCGTATGGGTTCAACTCCCATCGTCCTCACCAAATCATTTTACAAGACCTAAAAGGGCAAACACCTTACCGGTCTGGAGGAAACTTTGAACATCGAAAAACAATACCAAGAGGATCATTCTGTCAAACTGATTGTCGAACTCGATCAGGACAAAATGAACGATTACAAACGCCGCGCAGCAAGCAAACTCTCTTCGCGCAGCAAAATTCCCGGCTTCCGCCCGGGCAAAGCGCCTTACGATATTGTTGTGCGCACATTCGGCGATGGCGCAATTACCGAACAGGCAATTGACCTTTTCATCGATGCGGAATACAGCAACATCCTAACAGAAGCGGATGTAAATCCCGGCGCGGCAGGAACGCTCGAAAGCATGGACAGCCTCCAACCGCCCAAGATGACCTTCCGCATTCCCCTCGCCCCCGAAATTGACCTCGGCGACTACCACTCTGTTCGTATGCCCTATGAATGGGCTGCCCCCGGAGAAAAAGAAGTAGAAACCGCGCTCGAAGACCTGCGCCAAATGTACTCCACCACCGAGACCGTTGACCGCGCCATCGAGGTCGGCGACTATATTTTATTAGACGCAAACTCCGAAACCGCCGAACTCAACCGCACAGGTTTTGCCGCAATCGTCCGCGAAGAAGAACGCGAGAACGAATGGCCCTACAGCGGCTTCGCAAAAGAACTGGTCGGCTTAAAACCCGGCGAAAGCAAAACCATCGCGCACACCTTCCCAGAAGATTGGGAAGTGGAAGAACTCAAAGGCAAGAGCGCGGAAATCACAGCCACAGTCAAGATGGTGCGCGGCGTGCTTCTACCCGATTTGAATGACGATTTTGCAAAGCAAGTCGGCGCCGGCGAAACGTTCGAAGCGTTGAAAGAAGCCGTCAAAAAGGATGTCGAGAAACGCTCACAAGACGCGTACGATGACAAATATTTCGTAGAGTTGGTCGAAAAAATCAAAGAAGGCGCAACCCTCAAGTTCCATGAACACATGCTGGAACATGAAAGCGAACACGTCCTGCAAGACCTTTCACAACGTCTCGCGCAGCAAAACATGGACCTTGAAACCTATTTCAAGATGCGAAATACCACGCGCGAAGAATTCATCGAGCAGGAGATTAAACCCGCCGCGAAAAAACGTCTCGAGCGCAGCTTGATTCTCGATGAAATCATCAGCAAGGAAAAAATACAGATTGACAACGAATCGCTCGACGCTGAATACAACGAAGCCGTCAACGGGCTGATCATGCAAGGCATGGACTTTTCCAAAGTGCGTGGCGGCAAAAAAGGTCAGCGCGAACTCAGTCAGGCAATTGCGATGGAAGCCGCGAGCCGCGTGATGACCCGCAAAGCGCTGGACACGCTCAAGTCCATTGCGATGGGCGAATATAAACCGGTGGAAGAAAAGGCTGAAGAAGCCGCATCCGAACCGCAGGAAGAAGCAAGCGCGGAAGAAAAATCTGAAGCGTGATTTAGGTTGCAGGTTTAGGTTATAGGTTACGCCTTACGAGTTGCGTTCTGCGTAATTCGTAAGGCGTAATTTTGTTTTGAAATGCCTATCAAACTTTAACAAAAATCCAATACAGACTGGTTATGATTGCCCGAAAAGGAGACAAGATGAACCCTAATATTAACAACGTAGTCCCAATGGTAGTTGAAAATACAGGTCGCGGCGAGCGCGCTTATGATATTTATTCGTTGCTTCTAAAGGAAAGAATTATCTTTCTCGGCACGCCCATTGACGACCAGGTTGCGAACGTCATCGTGGCGCAGTTATTATTCCTCAACCACGAAGACCCCGAAAAAGAAATTCGCATGTACATCAACTCACCCGGCGGACAGATTTACGCGGGGCTTGCCATCTATGACACCATGCAAATTATCTCAAACCCAATCAGCACCGTTGCTGTCGGCGTGACCGCTTCCTTTGGCACAGTTTTATTGACGGCTGGGACAAAAGGTCGCCGGTATGCGCTTCCACACGCGACTGTTCACATGCACCAACCGCTCGGCGGCGCGCAAGGTCAGGCAACCGATATTGCCATTCAAGCCAAACAGATTATGCACTTGAAGACACTGCTCAACGGCGTAATGTCCAAACACACAGGGCAGCCGCTCGAAGTCATCGAACGCGACCTCGACCGCGATTACTATCTCGATGCGCAGCAAGCTGTTGAATATGGTCTGGTGGATCAGGTTATCGAGATGCCGGAAAAGAAATAAGTTAGCCCGCTTGGATTTAATAATCCCGCAAAACCACATTAACCCTGAGGAGAAATTCTCAGGGTTTTATGTTTATAATGCAAGCGCAAATCATAAAGGATAAACGGAATTCCTCATGCTTCCCTCAAATATAAAATCCCTCATTCTCGACATGGACGGCGTCATCTGGCGGGCAGACGCGCCCATTGGCGACCTCGCCGCAACGTTTGACCGAATCCGCGCGCGCGGAATCAACTTCGTATTTGCCACCAACAACGGGACGAAGACTCCCGAAGAGTATCAGGAAAAATTGCGCGGGCTTGGGGTGGAGGTCGAAGCGCGGCAGGTGGTCACATCTGCGCTGGGCGTTGCATCCCTGCTTGCGGGGAAATATCCCCAAGGCACAAAAATTTTCGTCATCGGCGAGGATGGAATCCGCGTGGCGTTAAAAGAAAAAGGATTCGAGATGTTGCCCGTCGAACGCGCGCCCGAAGCGCAGGCGTTTGTCATGGGCATTGACCGTTCCATCAACTTCCAAAAAGTTTCCGAAGCGACACTGCTTGTCCGCGCGGGCATTCCATTCTACACAACCAACACCGACCGCACCTTCCCCACCCCGCGCGGAGAAATCCCCGGGTCAGGCGCGTGGCTTTCGGTCATCACCCACGCAACGGGCGTACAACCAATCGTTGCGGGAAAGCCATTTCCATATTTGATGGAATTATCGCTGGAAAGACTCGGAACAAAAAAAGAAGAAACGCTCGTCGTTGGCGACAGATTAGAAACAGATATTGCCGCTGGGCAATCGGTGGGATGTCCCACCGCGCTGGTGTTAAGCGGCGTCTCGACGCGGGAACAAGCAAAGGAATGGAATCCCGCGCCAAGCCTCATTGCAGAAAGTTTGTGGGACTTGGTGAAATAAATTGACTACCCCAAATCGCGCAAGTTGAAGACGGGACCGTCCTTGCATATCATCTTCCAGTGATAGCCCGAAGTTAACGCGCACGCGCCGCACTCGGCAAGTCCGCCGCAGGGCATGGGCACGCGCAAAAGGACTTGTGTTTCGGGCAGGGCAATCCCGTTCAATGCAGTTTTGAATGAAGAAAAATTCTCGCGCATTACATCCGCCGCGATGTAATCTGCCCACTTCAAAATATCGGTCAATGCCTGCATGGGTTGAATTTCGACAGATTCAGGAAAGTCGCTTACGCTTGCGTTGCACAGCAGGACAACTTCCGCACCCAGTTTGAAGGCAGGGTGAATCAACCCGCGCAGGCGCGATGGCGAATCATCATACGCGATTAAGGCAACTTTCCGCGCGGCGGGTGGGATGGCAAATCCATGACCGATGGGACCGCGCAGAAAAATGCGCGCGCCCGGCGTCCACGAGGCTGGGATGCCGGGCGCGGAGCGGAATCCTTCGGGCGTGGATTCGCTTGGGAAAAGCGGAATCGCTGCGGGGGAGTCAGACGCGGAGAGCATGGCGAGCAGATACTGTCCGGGGTTGGGGATCAATTCGGGGGCGCAAACAATTCGCGCGGAGGAATCCAAATAAATTTCGCTGATGCGGGCTTCACCGTGTTTCATAGAGAAATATTAACACGCATCGAGAGCGCAGGCAAGCAAGTTATAAT
>DZBA01000031.1 GCA_022729775.1 Anaerolinea thermophila
CGGGATTTGCCAATCCCTCGTTAGCAAAATCACGGCAACTCCCAATGAACCAAAAAAACAACCGCCTCGCAATTAATGTTTTGCAGGGCGGTTGCTTTTTTTATATAAAGCGCTCGGTTACAACATTACACAAAATAGCAAAATGCAATTTGTGACCGTGTAAGGGAAACATCAATCATCACCACCGCCGCCATCGCCGCCTTCATGCTCGCGTCCATCGGCGTGACATTCCATGCAGTTTTGGAAGTTGGAGATTCCTTCCTCCAAATGTTTGCTGCGAATATTGGACTCGGTATGTTCATGGCAGCCGTAACAAGTGTAAGTGCTATAACTGGAAGGATGACAAGTAGCGCATGAGACCGTTCCGCCTTCGCCGTGATTCAACGGGAATGTATGTTGACCGTTGAACTGCGCGGGAGTCCATGCCGTTGTGGTGTGACAGGCAACGCAGTCCGTTCCAAATTGACCCGCATGTTCTGAAGGCTCGGCATGACATGAAACACAAGCCATCGGCGTGCCTTTGAAGATGTTGTTGACATGGCACTTTTCACATTCCACACTTGCATGTTCGCCTTCCAACTTGAACGCGGACAGGTTATGGTCGAAGGTGGCGCTTTCCCAACTCGAAGGATTGTGGCAGGTTTCGCACGCCGTCCCAAATTGACCGTTATGCTCATCGTCTTTTTGATGACAGGAATAACAATCCTGCGGCGTGCCTTTATAGACATTGTTCACATGACATGATTCGCAGGCGACGTTTACATGTTCGCCTTCCAACTTGAACGCGGACAGGTTGTGATCAAACTTCGCGGGAGTCCAACCTTCGGGGCTGTGACAGACTCCGCAGGCGGTTCCATACGCGCCGAGATGTGCATCATCCTGTTGATGACAGGAAACGCAATCAGCAGACGCGGTTTGAAAATCCGCTGTGCTGCGCGAGTTGACATGACATGCGGCGCAATCGGCAGCCGCGTGTTTTCCATCGAGCGGGAAGAAGGTCGCGTGGTTGAAATCACTACCATAGCGATCCACGCCATCGTGACAGGCGAGACATTCCGCGCCGAATTGCGCCGCGTGAGAATCCACAAACGCGGAATCAATCTGGCGGTGACATTCATCGCAGGTTGCGGGTGAAAATTCATAGCCGTTATGGTGACAGTCACTGCACGCGAAAGGTTTTCGCAGCACGGTGAGTTGATGTCCGCTTAAAGAATATCCCAGCGACTCATGCGGAAAATTCGCCGAGTCGAACTCGGTCAACGCGGCAGCCGCGCCGCGATGTTCGGGGTGACATTTGCGGCAGGTCGCGGCGGGGTCTTTCTGCAAAATCATGTTGTGCAAACTGGTTGAGTCAAATAATTGAAGCGCGATGTCTTGATGACATTGGACGCAGAGGTCACCCATCGTTTCGGATGATAGCGGCGCGGCGTGACATGCGGAGCATTCCGCGATTTGCGCGTGCGAATTCACCCCGCCAATGGATTCATCGCCCTGCGCGTTCAACTCGCCCGCCGAGAACATCCCCGCGCCGCTGGTCAACGCGAAGCCGATCAATACCGTGATGGTGACAAATGAAGCAAAAATTCCCGTCCCCGTTAAACATCCAAGTTTGTTATTGTTTTGCATGATGGTCTCCGTGAAACAGGCTTAAGCCTGTTCTACTTTAACAGCGTCGCGTAATAAATCGCCCCGCCGATATGCACAAAAGCGGAGATGAACAATGCCATGCCGATGGGAATGTGAATCGTATACCATAACGCCATCAGCCTGCGCGATTGTCTTAACATCGCTTCGGGAATTGCGCCTTCGATTTCCATCCCATCGAGCGTGCGCGGAATGCGTGTGAAGATATATCGCCCAATGACGCCGCTCAAGACGATGATGACCGTCAGCAGAGTCACCGCGCCCGCCAAGCCGTTGAATTTCCATGACGTGTGCAGCAAGACCATGTACGGTCCCACCAAACCCGTGAAGATATGAAATTGCAGCCAGAAGGACATGCGTCCCCAACTTGCGCCGCGCATACGTTTGCGAATGCTGTACAAGGTTTCGGTCATCAACATCATAAAAAATCCCGTGATCCCCAACACGTGACCGAACAACTCCCCCGCTGCGGGAATCTCCCGCGCGGTGAAAACCACCAGCGCATACACCGCCGTGATCACGATCCCCGCCAAAATAGCCAGCCATAGTTCGATGTTACTGCGTAGCATACTGCCCTCTTTTCGATTTTTTTATGGACTCCAAAGTCTCCCGACTTTGGAAACTTCAACGACAGGAGTCGTTGAGTCCATTTTTCTACGCCGCAATATTTTCCCGCCACTTCATCCAAAAATCCGCGATCAAATCTGCCACGGGCGCATTCGGCTGCATGAGCGAATCTCGAATGGGTGAAATATCCGCGCCGTTGGCGATCATCTTTTGCAGCGGGAAGGATAATTTCTGGTCGCCCATCAACACCGCGCCGATGAGGCGCTTATCACCGATCAACAGGCGAATATGATTCACATCAAAGCCGCCTTGCGCAACGAGGGCTTCGGGCAGTTCGCGCCATGTTTCGCTGTCGCCGCGCGCAATGCCCATCACATCTTCATCGCGTCCACGCCCCACCGAGCCGATGATGGTTGTGGTCAGCCCCGCAAGGCGAGTCACATTGAACGGCGCGGATTTAAGATACGCGGCTCTGCGTCCCGCCATGTTCCAGCCCGCGACCCCTCCCTGCTCGCGCGCGGGATTCCACAAACTGTCAATCACAGAATGTCCCGTCAGCGGGTCATAGACCTGCGCTACATCGCCCGCCGCAAAAATATTTTCATCGTTGGTCTGCAAATGTTCATCCGCCAAAATTCCGCGCTCGCAGTTAATCCCACATTCGTTTGCAAGTTCAATGCGCGGCGCGATTCCCACCGCGTAGGCAACAAGGTCGCACTTTATCGTATGACCATCTGTCAGACGGATTCCTGCCACGCGATTATTTTTTCCGATAATCTCCGCGAGTTCGACATGATGATGTAACGTGACGCCCTCTTCCTGCAACCGCGCCTCCACCGCTTGCGACTCGCGCGCGTCGAGGACGTTGCTCCAATATCTATCGCCGCGCAAAAGATAGTGGACATTCATCCCGCGCGCCAGCAAACCTTCGGTCAATTCCAGCGCGGTGATTCCGCCGCCCACCACGACAGCTGTCCGCCCGCGTTTTGTAAACGCGAGAATATCATTCGCGTCGGTGAGATGATCCAACTTCATCACGCCTTGCAATTTTGCGCCAGCAATATTCAGCGGGATCGCTTGCGCGCCAACGGCGATCAACAGTTTATCGTAAGCCAACGCGGGCTTTCCATCGAGTTCCAATTTTTTCTCCGCGCGCAAAATTCGCTTCACGCGCGCATTCAAAAAGGAAAAGTTCAAATGACGGTAATCATCTTTTGAGCGTGAGTACAACGCCTTGCTGTCAATCTCGCCTGTCAGATAATACGCCAAACCAGGACGCGAATAAAACCCGTGCGGGTCATCGCTGACCATCACGACTTCACCCGTTTTATCTATCGAGCGGATCGATTCAATCGCGGCGAATCCCGCCACGCCCGCGCCGATGATGACGTATCTCATGATTCCCTCCGCTCGAAGAGGTCGGTCTGCGCGAATCGTAAGACTCCGCGCGGACAACGCGCCACGCATTCGCCGCAGGTCAAACATTCACTGTGATTGACGGATTCATTCCGCCAAACATGCGCGCGGACATCTATCCCGATGGGACAGTTATACGAGCAAATTCCGCACTGCACACAGCGCGAAGATTCGGGGACAACATGTCCCGAACTCAGCACCGTGCGGCGAGTCGAATCGCTTTTGAAAATATTCAAGAAAGACATAATGATTCCTCTTATACAGAAAAAATTTTACTGCGGATGAAATCCCATTTTTCGCATGGGATGATTGTACAACCATTGAAAGGATAAAGAAAGTCGGATTATATGAAAAAGCCGCCCTATCAGGTGATGGAAATGCGAATGAATTATGAGGAAAATGTAAAATCAAATTAAATAAAAACAGGGTTGTCTCACGACAACCCTGCCTACCGCAAAACTTTACCGTCCGGTTCAGTCTTACGAAGCGATGGGGACTACATTCGCAGCCTGCAAGCCTTTGGGACCTTCTTCGATGGAAAATTCCACTTTTTGCTCGGCTTCCAGTTTGCGATAGCCATCGGTTTGAATAGCGGTGAAATGAACAAATACATCTTCGCCACCATCGCGCCCAATGAAGCCATAGCCCTTGGTCGCATTGAACCACTTGACGGTTCCAACAATACGCTCCGACATCTTTCTATACTCCTGCTGAGAAAAATTTTGCGCCCGTTCACCTTCCGCTTTCAAAGGCAAGCCGGGCACGTCGGGCGCAAGATTATCACGCCTGATAATCCATGTCAAGATTATAGTTTCTTCTTGATGGAAGCGTAACGCGAAGTGAAATGAAACCACCATGGCGACCATTTTACGCGCGGAATTGCGCCGCGAATGACGCGCCGCAGACTCTCCGCATCCGCGAATGAATCCAGCAGCAGGGTTGACCTGCCCACTTCAAACGCCGCGTGCGCATCGGACCCCACTGTACCGGGGATGTTATGCCGCCGGGCAAATTCCTGCGCGCGTTGATTAAATCGCCGCAACATACAGCGCGAGTTAAATATTTCAATGGCGTCCACACGCGGAAGAATATCGAGCAGGTCATTTTCCTTCCAGCCGCCTTTGCGTAATTCGTCAAAGGGATGGGAAACGCTGATAAACGCGCCCTGCGCTTTGAGCAGGTCAATCGTCTCTTGCGGAGAAAGCAGCGCGGGAATTTCCTCCTGAACAAACGCCGCGAGAATCTCGCCCTTGGTGGTCATGATTTCTTCGCCGATGATGATCAACTGCGGGTCGAGTTCAAAAGCCGCGCGCGCGCCGGCAATCGAATTATGGTCGGTGATAATCAGGCGGTCGAGTCCCCTGCGGCGGGCGATTCGAATCAAATCCGCCGGGCGCGCAAGGGAATCTTTGGAAGCAAACGTGTGACAGTGAAATTCAACTTTAAGCATGGTGGCATTGTATCGCGTTTCAAATTTGAATACCCAATTCCCTGATTCTGTTATAGAATTAAGTCAAGATGCGAAAACTATTTGAACAAATCGGCGCGTTTCTGAAAACCCCACCGGGGGTGATTGTTGCCATGAACGTTATATGGCATATTATCGTCTGGGCGGCAGGCATTAATCCCAACTATATCGTCAGCGCCATCGTCTTTGCTGTGGATATTGCTGTCGCGTATTACCTGCTTGACCGCCTGATCTTTTTCTATGCCCAATTTATCCTGCCCATTCAAAACTCAAAATACCGCAATGAAATTTATTCGCGCGTAAAAAGTTTTGAAGGCAAGCGCGGTCCTGCGTTATTCATCAAAAATGGGCGCGTGATTATGCAGGAGGGCGAGGAAGAAAAGCGCGGTCCCGGCTTGATTGTGGTGGATACTGCCAGCGCGGTTGTCCTGCGTACCGACACCGAAATCAAGGATACGGTGGGACCTGGCATCAAATTCACCAAAGGCAATGAATACATCGCCGGCAGCGTGGATTTGCGCCAGCAGTGGCAATACATCGGTCCGGATGGCGGCAGCGAAAAAACCGACGGTACCACGCGCGATGAAGTGGAAATTAAAGCCACCATCAGCATCAAGTTCAGCATCCGCAGACCGAAACAAAATAAGCCGACCGAAAGCGGCGTGACATCCGAATATGGTTATGACGAAGCGGCTGTCCGCAACGCCATCATGCGCGAGTTTATCGAAGTGGATGAAGAGCAAAAGACGCTGATTTCATGGGAGGAAATTCCCGCCGATTTGGTGGTTGGAATTTGGCGCGAATACGTGCATAAGTTCAAATTGATGGAACTCTTCTCGCCGGTAAATGAGCGCGGCGAAAGCGGTTTGCAAGTCATCGAGCAGATGATCAACAAGCGCGTGACCAAGAGCAATGTAGAAGCCATGGACAGCATTGGCAACCTCACAAAAGAATGGGTGGAAAGCCGCGAGTATGCGCAACTGCAAAAACACGGACTGGAAATTACCGAAGTCCGCATTCACGATATTCATCTTGCAACTGAGGATGAAGAACAAATCTTCGTGCAGTGGAAGCCCGAATGGATGAAGAGCATTCAACAAGAGGAAAGATCAATGAGCGATACGGAGGCGTTGATTGCCACCGTTGCGCGCGAGGAATCAAGCAAACGATTTGCAAGCCTGGTGGCAAAATCGTTTAATGTGGAAAGCGTTGAAAGCAACCCATTCAAAACCCTTGCGGCGCTGATCAAACCGATCAAGGAATTTGTCCTTGAACAAAGCGTTGCGGGCAACGATATGGAAGCCCGTTTGCGAAAATTAAACGACCTTTGGAAGTGGATGGTGGATCATGATGCGGAGTTCATGCGTTTACAGGAGAGGAAATAAGCCATGAAAAAAAACGCAGTAAACCGCAGCAAAATCGCAGACCTGTTGTTTGATTTAACCGACGCGGGAACCGCCTTCCGCAGCCGCTGGCGCAATATTGCCGCACTGGTCGTCTGGATTGTATTGAGCGGCTTCACCATGATATTGAGCGTCTTCAGCGCGGAAGGAACCACCCACCGTCTCATTGTTATTGCTATGAGCCTTCTCAAATACGTCCCGATGTTGATGGTCGTAAACAGCATCGCGCGTATGATGGCGGCAAAATATCTCGCCGACATATATGAAATCGAAAACGAGGAAATGGCGGATAACTTCATAGAACACGTCACATTTGGACAGGGTGGCGGTCCATTGCTTGTGATAGAAGACGGCGAAATCGAAGAAAAAGATGAACACTCGCAATTGATTTTAATCGGCGGTCCGGGACGCATTCAAGTAAACCTGGACAGCGCCGCCCTGCTCGAAAAAGTGGATGGCACGCCCGAAGTCATTTATCCTAAAAAGGGATTTTGGCAGCTGGGCAGTTTTGAACGTATCCGCGAAATTGGCGACTCGGACACGTTAGGCGAGCGCGAATATGCAATCATCAACCTGCGCGAACAGCGCATCAAAAACCTGCGCGTCATGGCGCGGACGAAAGACGGCATTCCAGTTGAAGCGCGCGATGTGAAAATCAAGTTCAGCGTGTTGAAAGACGACAATGACGATTTCCTCTGCGAAGAAAAAGCCATACGCGCGCTGGTCTACCAGCAAACCACCATCACCCCCGAAGAAAAAATTGTCGGCGGGGTTGGCTTCCCGTGGAATACGACCATCATTCCTCTTGTCATCACAGAGATCGAAAAAGTCATCTCCTCGCACACTGCCGATGAAATCGCAGTCGGCATTGGGCAAAAGGAATTGGAGATCAACGCCGATATCGAAAAGACCGCAGCACAAGCGCGGGTGGATGTGACCGGCAAACACGCCCTCCCAACAGCCGCTAAAAACGCCGCCGCAGTAGCAGTGGCATCACGTGAAAAAATCAACAGCCGATTCTATGAAGACCCATTCAAATCCAAAGCGGCAGCCATGGGCGTGCACGTCACATGGATTGATATCGGCACATGGCAGCCCATTGGCTCCATCCGCGAAAAAATCCGCAACACATGGGATATGGCGCGGGAGAATCTCAAAAAACACGGCATCGTTAAGAAAATGAGACATAACCGCGAAACGCTGGAAACGCTCAGTTTAATAGACGCAGTGATCAACCCGCCGTACGGAAGTCTCAACCTAGCCAACGACCCTAAAGAAAAACAAGCTGCCGCCATGCGAAACCACCAGGAAGTTGTAGAAAAAAATATCAGCATCGCGGGAAGCGCAGACCGGCTGGAAGCCTATGGCAGCACAGGCAAAAAAGAAATTGTAACGGCAACACGCGACATGTTGAAATCTTTCCGCAAGGAATTACTGGCCGGCAAAGCGCTATTAGAAGAAAAAGAATCCGACCTGAGCGAGGAAGAAAAACGCGCCGAAATTGCCAGAATACAATTTGTTTTGGATCACATCAATCAATATTTTCCAATTTCATCATAAACAGGATGCATGAAAAACTCCAACCTCATTCTTAACGCCGAAGTAAGCCGCGCGCTCAACATGAACATGCCCGTTGTCGCGCTTGAGTCTACTGTCATCACACATGGGCTGCCGCGCCCGCAAAATTTACAGCTCGCGCGGGATATGGAAAAACGAGTGCGCGATACAGGCGCAACCCCGGCAACCATCGCCATTTTGGATGGAGAGATTCGCGCTGGGTTATCAGACGTGGAACTGCTCCAGCTCTCCGAAGCGGATGCGCCGCTCAAAGTAAGTCACCGCGATTTTGCCACAGCCATTGTTAAAAAAAATAGCGGCGGCACCACCGTTGCCGCGACGATGTTCGTCGCGCATCAAGCAGGCATTCAAGTATTTGCCACCGGCGGAATTGGCGGCGTGCATAAAGAATCCCCTTTCGATATTTCCACCGACCTGCGCGCGCTGGCTGACATTCCCACGATTGTCGTATGCGCGGGCGCAAAAGCCATTTTGGATTTACCCGCAACTTTAGAATATCTCGAAACGATGGGCGTCCCCGTCGTTGGTTACCAAACAGATGAATTCCCCGCGTTCTACTCCCGCGAGAGCGGATTAAAAGTCAGCGCGCGGCTGGATTCTCCCAGGGAGATTGCAACGTTCGCGCAAACACATTGGAACTTGGGAATGCACAGCGCGATTCTGGTCACGAACCCAATTCCCGAATCCGCCTCTATTCCCGTATCTGAAATGCAGCCAATGATCGCGCAGGCATCTGCTGAAGCGATGGAAAAGGGAATTCATGGACAGGCATTAACACCCTTCCTGCTGGGGCGCATCAGCGAACTCACCAAAGAAAAATCGTTGAACGCAAACATCAGTTTGCTGCTGAATAACGCGCAACTTGCCGCCCAAATCGCGGAAGAATTTGCCGCCACAAAAAGAACAAAGTTGATATAAAAAAACAGCCTGCCAATAAAAAAACAACCCGCAACAAAAAGCGGGTTGTTTTTTTATTAGGTAAATGTATCTTCTCAATATTTCGGTTGAAGACACACCGTCCCGAAGGTTTCCTCGTAAAACCAGTTGAGCCACTCAAACCTTCGGGACGATGCCCCTATTTTTTGAGATGATACAGGTAAATTTTAGACAGGATTATTTTTTCGAAGCCTGGAGATAGAATTTTTCAACATATTCTTTCACCATGCGGCGCGTGGAAAACTGCGGGATGACGGTCTGCATGGTATCTTTCATGCGCGCAACCCACTCGCGGGCAACGTCTTTCGTATCGCGTTCGTAATACATGGGAATAATCTCGTTTTCAAGCGTGCGATATAAACTTTCAGCATCACGCGCGTCCTGGGCATCGGTCGACTCATAATCCTTATCCTCGCCGATAGACCAGCCATTGTGACCGTTATATGCTTCGCGCCACCAGCCATCCAACACCGAGAAGTTCAAAACGCCATTGATGGCGGCTTTCATGCCGGATGTGCCGCTCGCTTCGAGCGGACGGCGCGGGGTATTCATCCACACATCCACGCCCTGTACCAGATAACGCGCAAGGTTCATGTCATAATCTTCGACGAAGACCAACCGCGCGCCCATCTCGGCGCGTTTCACTTGACGGTAGATTTCCTGAATGAGATGTTTGCCCGGCTCATCGGCAGGGTGCGCCTTGCCCGCAAAGACAATCTGCACGGGCATATTGGGTTTATTGATGATTTTCAACAAACGGTCTACATCGCGGAAGACAAGATTGGCGCGTTTATACGTAGCGAAACGCCGCGCAAACCCAATGGTCAAAGCATAGGGGTTAAGTAAAACACCCGAAGAAACCACCTGCACCGGATGAAACCCGCCATGCGTCCAACGGTCACGGACACGCTCACGCAAGTGGAAGGCAAGTTTGCGCTTGAGGTGCATACGAACTGCCCATAATTCATCATCGGGGATGTCACTCAGTTTCTCCCACAGGTCTTGTTCGTCAATGTGATCCACCCAATCTTTTCCGAGACGGTTCGCAAACAGATTTTGCAGACGACGCGCCATCCACGTGGAGGTATGCACGCCATTGGTGACATAAGCAATCGGGACATCCTCTTCTTCTAGGTCATTCCACAGGAAGCGCCACATTTTGCGCGAAACATGCCCATGCAATTCAGAAACTGCGTTACGCGATTCGGAATTACGCAGCGCCAAAACGCCCATGCTGAAGGTTTCTCCCTGCGGCGAGTGATGACGCGCTACATCAAAGAGTTGCTCGCGGGTAATATTAATTTCAGCGCCAAATGCAGCGAGATGTTTTTCGATCAACCAGAGAGGGAATTCATCGTTACCTGCCGCAACCGGGGTATGTGTGGTGAATACATTTTGTCTGCGGACTTTTTCCAGCGCCTGATCGAAAGAAGCGCCGCCCGCGACTAATTCGCGCGCGCGTTCCAAAACAAGAAACGCGGCGTGTCCTTCGTTCATGTGCCAGACAGAGGGGTTGTAACCCATGACACGCAGGGCGCGTACCCCGCCCACACCCAACACCAATTCCTGCATAATGCGGCGATCAAGATCAGACCAATATAAACGCGCGGTTAAGTGCCTGTCTGCTTCAGAGTTTGGCTCGATGTTTGAGTCAAGCAGGTATAAGGTCACACGCCCTACATTAATTTTCCACAAGCCAAGTGTAACAAAGCGGTCAGGAAATTCCACCTCGACTGTAAGACGTTCACCATGCTCATCCAAAACAGGGAACACAGGCAAGGCGCTAAAATCGAGCATGTTATTTAGAGATTCCTGCCAGCCATCTTCGCTGATGCGCTGGGAGAAATATCCCTGCATGTACATAAAACCAACGCCGACCAACGGCAAGCCGAGGTCAGAGGCTTCTTTCAAGTGGTCACCCGCCAACACGCCAAGCCCGCCCGAATAAATGGGCAGGGTTTCATGCAAGCCGAATTCCATCGAAAAATATGCGACGGGATTTTTGAAGCCAGGCTGCGATTTCTGCGTCCATGTTTCGCATGAAAAATATGCGTCGAATTTTTGGAAGAGCGCGTCGTATGCCGCGAGATAGTCTTTATCCTTCGCCGCTTGATTCAAGCGCGCGCGTCCGACTTCGTTCAATAAACGAATCGGGTTATGACCAAGCCGCTGCCACAGGTCGTAATCGAGCTGTCCAAAAAGGCGGGCAGCGTCTGGCTGCCATGTCCACCATAAGTTGTAAGCTAATTCGCCAAGACGCGAAATACGCTTGGGTAGGTCAAATTTTTGGGAGGGATGTGCTTTAGATTCCATAGCGGGGAATGATACCAGAATTAATATTTTTTTACCGCGCGCATTAAGCGTAAATCCCCGACCATGAATCAAACGCCCTATTTTCATGTTCTCCGTCGGCATAAAAGGTCAAATACGTCAACGCCTGATATGGCACAAATTTTTGTTCTTTGGGATTTTTCATCGCAAGGTCATAATAGGAATGCCACGTGCCTGAGTTGAAATATACCTGACTCTCAGTGTATGGCGCGCTGCCTTTTGCATCCAGCGGAATCACTTCGTAATGATGGGTATGTCCATACACAATATGCTTGACTGTATTATCGAGAAATTTTTCTTCCTGCAACGCGTATGGAAGAAAAGAATGTTCTCCTCCCCACATCTTCTCGCGCACCCATACAACCACATCGTTAATGGTTGCAAATGAGGCGCGTCCAGATACTTTGACAATCAACTGCATCGCGTCCACAATGTCGAATTGAAAGGATTTATCCGACTGGCGAATAAAATCCAATTGCAGGAATTCCTCCGCGATGTCATCCCACACACCTTTCAGTTCATCTTCCATATCCGCGCCCACGTGCGCCTTGATTTGCCCGCTGATCCAAAGCGGAGTGGCGAGCGCGGGACGAATATTCGTAATGCGGCGCAAACTATCTACAATGCCCACAGGGAGCTGGTCACCGTAGCGCTTTTGCACTTCAACAGGATAGCGGTTGCAAACGTCCATCGTGAACGCGTCGCCAATCCCGGAATAATCCCTGCCCTTTTCGTGGTCATAATTGAATTTGTCATAAAAGTCGCCATGACGCGCAAGAACTTTATATCGCGCAAAAATATCCTTCAACAAAGGCGATTCATCCGCTTCATACGGAAACGGCGAGATGGGATTGCTCAACCCCATTTTTTTGATGACCTCCGCGCGGATTTGATCGAACGCCTCCCCGCGCAAATGGTAGTACCAATCATGGTTCCCAACCATGTAATGAAACCGCACTTTGAGTGGAATTTGCTCGCTGGTTTTGAAATCGGGCTTTTTACGGCGCGTTGCAGGCGGAAGTAAAACGCGCTTGCCAGTTGCGCAACGTCGCAAAATATCCAAAGATTCTTTATTGTGATCTAAAATCGCGCGGGTGACTTCCAAAAGTTTGGGCGCATAATCCGCGCAGTAGGGATTGCTCCACGGACGCACGCTTGAGTTAAGCCAGCGCGTGGAATGCAACGGGTCGAGAATATCTCCAAGCAAAACCACGTCCAACGTTTCGATTGGACGGTACGCGCCGTCGCTCCGCCATGAGGCAAAATACGCGGTTTCGTTCAAACGGCGCGCAAACACATCAAAAGCGCTGGATGGGATGGACTCGGCGGTTGTCCCATCTCCAAGATGAAGGTCGCTGACGATGACAAGCATGGAAAAAATCTCCTGTCAATATTATAGTCTGATTGAGAGGGAAAAAATCGCGCATAAAACATTTCAGTTTTCAAAAATCTCAAAGCAAAATGTAGGGGTATAATTTTTAGCGTTATTGGATCTTGGAGCAATCAATGAAACAACAGATTGAAAAATTTCTAGTATTTAC
The DNA here is from genome assembly GCA_022729775.1 of Anaerolinea thermophila. Lineage (GTDB taxonomy): Bacteria > Chloroflexota > Anaerolineae > Anaerolineales > Villigracilaceae > Villigracilis. The sequence continues at coordinate 12,885 of DZBA01000031.1, forward strand.
AACATTTATCTATATTACGATCCGTTCGTGTATTGCATTTCATCACATTGCATGGGACAGCGGCGCGTGGCTTGGCAAATATTCGCTGACATGGGGCGGGATTTTTGTTGCGTACACAGCCGCCAGCGCTGTCATGGTCATTTTTGCAGGATGGGTTTTGTGGCGCAAAGATGATTTTGCATCCATTTCAGCGCGGATCATTCAACTGCGCGAAAAAATCGGATGGCTGCGCTGGGTTCTTGCCGCGTCCCTGCTGATTTTCCCAGTCTGGTTTCTTCAATATACGCCGTGGGGAGTGGTGTTCGAAAATATATACATTCGCGTCATGTTGTGGATTTGGGTTGTACTGGGCATCACATTACTTGCAACTCGCCCACCCGCCCTATTAGGATGGGGTGAACTTCTTGGTTCTTTAACATTAACGTCCAGCGCATTTGTCATTGCATACGCGTTCATTAATGTAACAGACTATCCATTTTCGCAGGGATGGTCTGAGGGAAACCGCATTTGGGATTATTCCATGCTGTTTGCCAGTCACTTATACGACATCCCATCAGATACAGATACCAAAGTGTTACTTGAGATTGGCAGACAAATCGTAGGCGGGCTGCCATTTCTTATTCCAAATCTAACTATCGAGATGGAACGACTTTGGCTTGCCTTTACAACAATTGCCCCCTATCTATTAGCAGGGCTGGCTCTTTTTTACCGCAGCCAAAAAGTTAGCGTTGTTTTTTTAATCACCTTATGGGTTCTGGTTTTTCTTAAACAAGGTCCCATTCATCCGCCACTGGTGATTGCCGCCGCGACAGTTGCATTTGCATGGCGCAAACCTCTATGGGCTGCAATTCCATTAGTTTTTTTAGCGAGCTATTATGCGCGCATCAGCCGCTATACATGGATGTTTGCTCCTGGAGTATGGATTGGGATGTTAGAGATAGCATGTGTAATTTGGAAAGACAAAATCTCTACAATCCACTCCATCAAACGGGCGGGGATATTGGGGCTTACCGGTATCGTCGGCGGGGTGTATGGTCCGCAATTATTCAAGTTAATTAATAATGACCTTTCAGCATCCTCTATCAAGTTGAATGTTTCCGCAACCGCAGCTTCTGGTCAAGCGCTGTTGTGGGAGCGTCTGCTTCCCAATGCAACCTATGGAAATGGAATATTGCTAGGCACGTTGATCGCCACCCTGCCATTAATTACCTTGCTTGTGTATCTGGCATCTGAAAAAAAATGGCAAATTAATATATTGCAAAAGATGGGACTTATCGCACCTTTACTTGCATTTCTGACAATTGGCATTATCGCCAGCGCCAAGATCGGCGGCGGCGGCGACTTGCATAACATGGATATGTTCCTAATTGGCTTGATGTTCAGCGGCGCATTGGCTTGGTATAATGGCGGGGGTGAGTGGATGCAAAATGCGCATCCACTTCCCTTTTGGAACAAGATGGTTATTGTATTATTAATTGCACTACCCGCATTATCTCCCCTGCGCGAATTATATCCCCAACAAATTGATGGAGATGCAGACTGGCTTGTCATCCTTGCTGATAAACCCGATGAAAAATCACTGGAGATGCTCCCTAATCAAAAGAAAATTGACGGCGCGTTGTACACCATCCAAAATGAAATATCCCTTACAAAAGAAAAAGGGGATATATTATTCATAGACCAACGCCAACTGCTGACCTTCGGTTACATCAAAGACGTAACGCTTGTTCCTGAATATGAAAAAAAAGTACTGATTAATGAAGCCATGCGCTCCAACACAAAATATTTTGAAGCATTTTACAAAGACCTTGCCGCACAACGCTTTTCGCTCATTATCAGCCAGCCGCTGCACCAGCGCAGCCAGGATGAAGGTTTTGTTTTCGATGAGGAAAACAACGCATGGATTGAATGGGTTTCCAAACCCATCTTATGTTATTATGAAAGACAAGTAACAATTTCAGAAACAGGCATACAATTGCTTACCCCAATTACCCCTACACCCAATTGTTCCACAAAATTACCGGTGGAAATATTGCCATAGAGCGGCAAATATTTCGCTAGATTTACCGCTCGATTATTATATAGAATTCTCTGGAGTCTCTAAGATTTCATGCGCATTGCTTACATCAGCCTTCACTGGACTCGTCCCATTACAAGTGGCGTCGGGCAAAAAATTATTCGTCAGGTCTCCGCATGGCGCAACGCCGGGCATGAAGTTGAAGTCTTTATGCACAGCCAGCAGGATAGACCGGAAAGCAATTTGGTGCCTGGAAAAATATTTTTTTTCCGTAAAGGAAATAAATTACAAACCGAATGGGAGCGTATTCGCGCAGCAATGCGTTTAATAAAATCTATTCAATCTTATAAACCGGATATTATTTATCTACGCTACGGAATATACGTCTACCCAATTCAAAAACTTATTGAAATCGCCCCCGTCATTGAAGAAATCAACACCAATGACTTGACTCAACACAACGAGTTGGGCAATCTTTACAGTTTATACAACCAAAGCACGCGCGGCATTTTATTGAAATCTGTCAATGGGCTTGTCACCATGACGCAGGAACTTGCAAATGCCCCCGCGTTTTCCTCTTATAAAAAGCCCACCCGCATCATCGCAAATGGAATTGACCTAAAAAATATCATACCTTTCGACGCGCCAAATAATAAAACACCCCATTTGTTATTTATTGCCACGCCAGGATATTATTGGCATGGCGTTGACAAACTCGTTACGCTTGCCGAAAACTTTCCAGACTTAATCATCGAAGTGGTCGGATATGACCATATTGAAGGAGCGCGGCATATCCCCTCAAACTTGATCCTGCTTGGATACTTGGAAATGCCAAAATATCAAGAGGCAATCGCGCGGGCAGATGCCGCGCTTGGTACCATTGCGCTGCACAGAAAAGGCATGGAGGAAGCCTGCCCGCTGAAAACACGCGAATGCCTTGCTTACGGCGTACCAATGGTGCTGCCTTACATAGACAATGATATTAACAACCTTGATTGTGATTTTCTCTTGAAAATCCCCAACAAGGAAGATAATATGCTCACACACGGAAAAATCATCCGCGACTTTGCGTATCAAATGCGGGGCAGGCGCGCGAAAAGAGAACTCATAGCAAATTTGGATGATGAAAAAAAAGAAGCGGAACGCCTTGAGTTTTTTCGAGAGATTGCGCATTAGAGAAAATAGCAAACGGAGCAAAACTTCTCCTTTTGCCTGTAAACATGAGACGTTTCTCGTCACAAGGGACTTACATCCAAATTACCAATTCCATATTCACTACCGGACAAAATTAGTGGTTGACCTCTGGTAAGCTTCAAGTTCTTA
>DZBA01000317.1 GCA_022729775.1 Anaerolinea thermophila
CGTAGAGAATAAAAAACATCCCAAAGGTTTATGAAAAAGCCTTTGGGATGTTGCTGTATTTACGGCGCAAATTTTAGTTTTTTTGTTGCGCACAAACCATTCAACCCGTTTTTTGAACAGACGGTAATCGTTGCGTGAATTTCATGTCCTGTTGGGTCAAAATTAAACGCTGGCGAACTGACAATGAGAGACATGCCCATCGGTAAAGCATCCCTGGTTGATGTGCTGATGCAGCCATTGACATCGGAAAATCCATCCGTCAGGTTCGAGATGGTTTTATCCATATCTTTATCGTACAAGACCACCTCTACTGATTTGAGGTCAACCGTGCCGCTGTTCTTGACCTTGAATTCCAGCCACCAGCCGGCGCAAGAATCCATGCTTGCGTAGGCGGCTTTGAAATCCGGCGCGGGGGCAGGTGTGGGCGTCATAGTGGGGGTGCTCGTTGGGGTTGGCGTAGGCGGCGGGGTGTATATCGGTAAAAGCGTAGTGTTCCCAGAAATGGACGCATACTTTCCCCACAGCCAGCAAAATCCACTGGGTTTATCCGGGTTGCGGATGTACCAATAATTTCCGCTGGGATCGCGCGCAAATATTTCGGAAATTTCCCCAATGAGCAGCGCGCCCGTGTAATCATATATTTTGCCGGGACCGTTGCGGCAGTTGGTATCCACAGAAACGTTGATGATGGGAATCGCGGGTGTAAACGTATAATCCGGCGTTGGCGTTCCAGTTTGGGTGGGTGTTAAGGTCAGCGAGGGCGTTGTGGTGGGAATAAAGCCCGGCACCGCGGATAAAGTTAGCGCGCTTTGGGCGGTTTGAACGATCATGGTGTTAATCGAATCCGTGTCGAAGAAAGGCGCGGGTTGGGTCAGCGTCGCGCACGCCAGCGTCAAGCAGGCGAAGGTCAAAAACGAAAGGCGGATTCGTTTTGGCTTCATGGGTTAAACCAGAAACTTTCTGTATCGCAAACCCCTTTCATGCCGGGTTCAGAGCAAAGCGTGGCTGTGACATTTAATCTTCTTGTCAATTTGAAGGGGAATGCTGGCGCGCTGACTGTGACGATCTCGCCCGGCTCCAGCGACTCGATTTTGGTCGAACCTGCGCAGCCATCCAAATCTATAAAGCCGTCTGTAATGCTGGTGTGCTTTTTGGTCGAATACGCATCCTCGACGGTGATTTTGATGGACTTGAATGCAATCGCGCCGGTGTTTTGAAAATTGATGTCTGCCCACCAATTTTCACACTCGTCCACTTCGAGATACGCCATCCTGAATTTGGGAACCGGGGTGGCTGTAATTGTGCTGGTCGGCGTGGGCGCGGGAGTCAGGACAAGCACAAGCGATGTCGAGCCGACAAAGTTCGCGTACTTCCCGGATATCCAGCAATACTTCGCGCCCGGGTCAGGGTTGCGGATGTACCAATATTTGCCGGTTGGGTCTACGCCAACGACCTCTGCTGATTCGCCTGCGAGCAGCGTGCCTTCCACCGCGTAGATTTTATCCGTCCCGGTGCGGCAGTTGGTATTCACAGTGACAACCAACTGCGGAGATAGCACAACCGACATGGTGGAAGAATCTGTTGGGATGAAGGGAAAGGTCGGCGTGATGGTGGTGGTTGGCGCAAGAGTCTCCAACAGTTCTTGTGTGAGCGTGGGCATTGGGGTCAGCGTCGCTTCTTGCGTGAAGGTTGGCGAAACGTAGCCCTGAGTCAACCCGGCGTTGACCGTCTGCGCAACAGAGGTGTTGAACACGCTTTGGTTCATCGGCAGTGATGGCATGGCGCAAGCCAGCGCAATAAAGAATAACAAGGCGCATGTTAGATAAATCCGAAAACGGGTCATGATTTTTTCCTCTTTTATTTTCGCCAGAGCAGCCAGCCTTTGCTCAGCCATTTTTTGTGTAAATCAATTTTATACCCTTTTTGGGCGAGACTCTCCGCTGACGCGGCAAACCATTGCTTCAACCCAAATACCTTGATGTGTGAAGTCTCTGCCGCCGATTTTTTCCACGCTTCGAAGAAATCATAAATCGGCTCGCCGCGCGTCACGCGATGGATGTAATTTTTCGGCAGGATGGTTTGGAATTCTTCCACGTTGAATCCCATGCGGAAGTTGGTGCTGAACGCCAGCGCTTCGAACTTCCACCCATTTGATTCTTTCCGCGCGATGTTTGCCGACCACAATTGACCAAACGGCGTGGATGTGCCTTCGACCATCAACCCGCCATCGAGAATGTACGGCGCGAGCGTTTCGTATGCGGATGTAAAGTCCGCTTCTTCATATTGCCGCAGAACGTTGAACGCGCGAAGCAATCTCACCCGCTCATTTTTTTGCAGCGGCAGGTTAAATCCGCCCAGCCGAAAAAAAGTTTTGTCATCTGAAAAAGGCAGCGCGGCTTCCACTCTTTCGTTTTCTATTTCCACGCCGAGGATTTTCAAATTTGGATTGACGCGGCGGAATCGCGCCGCTGATTCGAGCGTGGTGCGCGCGTCGAATCCGTAGCCGAGGTCAACAAATAACGCGTCGGCAAACTCCCCGTCGCGGCGTGTCAACAGCGCTGGCTCATACAATAAGACAAAATTATCCACGCGGCGCAGGCGGTTGTCGGCGGTTTTTCCGCGCGTGGAGATTCCAATCGGCTTTTTGACGCTTGTCATACGCATACGCAAATTATACATAATACGGACTCAAAAAGGCTTTAACACAAAGGACTCAAAGGTCACGAAGTAAAAACTTGAACTTCCTTTGTGTACTCACCTGCACTGCGCCAAACGCAGTGCGGTGCAAGTGTCGTGACCTTCGTGCTGAGAAGTCCTTGCGCGATACTACAGAACTTACCGAGTCCGCGTATAATCGCCGCATGTTTGAATTTCGCATTACATCCAAAGACAATCGCGCGCGCGGGGGAATTTTTTCCACGCCGCATGGCGACCTTGTCACGCCGGTCTTTGCGCCGGTTGGCACGCAAGCCACTGTTAAGACTCTCACGCCGGAGCATCTCAAAGGCATCAACGCCTCGCTGGTGTTGAGCAATACCTATCATTTATACCTGCGCCCCGGCGATGAACTCGTACGCGACATGGGCGGGCTGCATAAATTTATGCAGTGGCACAATCCCATGTTGACCGACTCTGGCGGCTTTCAGGTTTTCTCTTTATCGAACACGCGCAAGATTGACGATGAAGGCGTGACCTTCAAGAGTCACATTGACGGCTCGACGCATCGCTTTACGCCGGAGAAATCCGTTCAGATTCAAGAAAATCTCGGCGCGGATATCATCATGGCGTTCGATGAATGTTCCGACCCGAACGATGTCGCGTATTCCAAAATCGCCATGCAGCGGACTCACCGCTGGGCGGAGCGCTCCCTCGCTGTCAAAACACGGGGCGACCAAGCCCTGTTTGGAATCGTGCAGGGTGGGGTGAATCCCGCGCTGCGCGAAGAATCCGCGCGGTTCATCGCGTCGCTGAATACGCCCGGCATCGCCATCGGCGGACTCTCCGTCGGCGAGACGAAAGAAGAAATGCACGCAACGCTCGATGTGGTCACGCCGATTTTGCCCGAAGGCAAACCGCGCTACCTGATGGGAGTCGGCACGCCGGAGGACATCATCAACGGCGTGGCGCGTGGGATTGATATCTTCGATTGCGTGCTTCCGACCCGGCTCGCGCGTCACCATTCCGCGTTTGCGCCCGAAGGGCGGCTCAACATGATGAACGCGACCTTCGCCCGCGACGAGCGTCCCATAGACGAAACCTGCGATTGTTATGCGTGCCAAACCTTCACCCGCGCCTACATCCGCCATTTGATTGTTGCGAAAGAAATGCTCGCCGCCACCTTGATTTCCATTCACAACCTGCGCGCGCTGATTCGATTAATGGAAGACATCCGCGTTTATATTGCGGACGGTTCGTTCGAATCTCGCGTACCGGAGTTATTGGATCGGTGGTCGAATAATGCGAAGCGAAAAATATGATGAAGGATGAATGAAACAAACCTGACACCTGAAACTTGAAATATGACACAAGGT
>DZBA01000318.1 GCA_022729775.1 Anaerolinea thermophila
ACTCGACGCGACGCGGACAGAATCCAAGTTCGTGTGAAATCCATAGTCGGGCTGTGATAATACTTCGCCGAAGAGTTTCCGCAAAAAGAAATCGAAGGGCAGCGGCGCGGAGTCGCGGTAGGCGAGAATCCAATTTCTTAAGGTTGTGTATCGCTCGCCGAGCGCGTAGGTGATGCGCTCTTGCGCGTCGGGCAAAATTTCTTCAAAGGGATGAAGTTCATTTTTGCGGTAGATGATTTCGGTCAGCAGTTGCGCGCGGATTAAATCCGCGTTCAAGGAAAACATCAGCGCGTGGGCGACATCGAACTTGGCGGGCTGAATCTTCCACGCGGGATGCGCCAGCGCGGAGAGAGTCAGCAATGTGGAACTGGCTGGCTCGTCGCGCAGGCTGCGCGAGGGGCGATGTGACCGCCAGGGGATTTCCGCTTTTTCGAGTCTGTCTGTGATGGAGAATCTCAGCGCGTCCGAGAGAAAAGGCGCGAGGATGACAATCTCCTGCGGCGGAATCCCATCTTCGATTAAGAGTCGAATCCGCGCGGTGACTTCATCCAGCATTTGGGGATAATAATGCGCGAGGATGAAATCCAGCGCGGCGGAGTTTTCCGTCGCTTCGGGGCTGCGGTGATAAATCGAATCCACAAGCGAGTTGGAGAGATTGATGATGTTTTGCGTGGAAACAAAACTTTCGTTGAATTGAACATGCTCATCGCAAAACTCGCTGAGCGCGTAACCCGTAAGCGAATCGCCGCCGAGAAAATATCGGTATCCCGCCGCTTCGTCATACACCAATAGCGCGGAATCGAAATCGGGCAGCCACTCAGCAATGAGGTCGTGCGCGCGCGGCGCGTCTTCTTCCACGTTGTCATAAATGAGGTGGCGATAATTTCTTTTAAGGTAATCGCGGACTTGCTCATTTTGCCAAAGGTGGTTGATAAAAATTTCGAGTTGCAGCGAAAAATCGAGCAGGTTGTTTGCAAGGCAATATTCGCGGAAAAGGTTCGCGCAGGTTTGCACGTCCTGATAAATGTTACGCTGGGCGGGGTCGCCAAACCAAGCCGAGTCCAACCGCGCGCCGATTTCGGTATGCGGAAAACCAACGACAGCCGATTTGTTAAGGTTGTCAATGATTTGAGAATATAAGCGGTTGCGGTCAATGGTGACGGATTGAAATGCGCCCTGTTCCAACAACGGGCGGACGAGATGCGCCATGTAATATTGCGCGGTTTCGAGCGTGAGAAAAACGGGCGGCTGGTCGGGATTTTTGAATCCCGCTTCTTCAGAGGCAAGCAGCCAAAAGACATCGCACGCGCGTTTTGCAAGCCCGCCGATGGTGAGCGCGGTCACTTCTCCGCCCGCGCGCCGTTCGGGACTGTAGAGCAAATCGAGATACGGCTCTTGCATGGTGCGCTGCGGCGTGAGCATCAGAATCGAATCCGCTGGAACGCCTTGTTCGATGAGGTAGTGCAGGCGTTCCACTGCCGCGCTGGTTTTGCCTGTCCCCGCGCGACCAGAGAGGAAGACGCGCGAGTTCAATGGCGATTCGATGATGGCGAGTTGGGCGGGGGAGAGGTTGGGCATAAAGAAATAAGGGTAGAACTTCTGATCCCGATTTTATTCTTCTGGGACAGGCGTCGCTTCGGTTTCGGCTGATGGTTCGGGCGTGGCTTCGGCTTCACCTTCATCTTCATCGGAGTAACTTCCGCCAAAACTAACGCCACATACGCCGATGTTGTCTTGCAAGATACAATCATCCAATGAGCCGCCCGCGAGCATATCCATTAAAGAGATGAGGTCTTCGGGCGTGTCCGCGAGCAAGGTCAGTTTGTTGCCTTTCTTTCCGCTTTCCAACAGCAGGATGCCATTGCCGTAACGTCCAACATTCCCAAATTTTGGAACAGAAATAAATTCGCCGTCATCCAAGGTGACATTGAAAGGCTTGAGAATTTTTTTCATGTCATCGCTGGGCGTGAGCGTGCCGAGAATGAGCGCATCGCCTTCGCGCGGCGCTTCTTCGATAATTTCGATTGTGTACTGCGGAAGCGAAGCTTGCAGCCCGGCAATCGAGGCAATCATTTCCGCGGTTAATTTTATTTCAGCCGATGGATAGATTTGTAAATTGCGCTGTGTAAATAGATGTGGGAAGTTTGCCAGCGCCGCCGCTTGTTTTCCATTCAAAGAAAAGTCCGCGATGTTATCAATGAGTGTGGCGTTGTTCGCCGCGTTTTGATAGGCAGGAGTCAGGAAGGTGAAGTCGCCAAATGCGAGGATGTTCCCATCCGCGCTGATGACCGCGCCGCCTTTCTCTGAATCATGCGCGTCATCAATCGAAGACAGGGTGAGATTCGACCCGCGCAGCAGAATCGCCCCTGATGATGTTTTCAGCGAATGCGTCCCATAGAATGCAACGCGCTTCAAGCCAAAGGTCAATTCATGTTTGCCGAAGTCTTCAAAGAACACGTTGCGAAAGTTGCTGTCATTTTGTTTGACGTTGTACAGGTAATCGTTGTTAACCGTGATGCCAAACGGCGCAAGCAAGGGGTTGACCATTGCGGCGTCTGGATAGTTGATTGTCGCGCCGGTGAAAAAATCGGTGGATATAATGCCGCGCGTTGCATCGGTGAACACGACCAGCCTGCCGCCGCGCTCGGAAAATTTCTGCGCGAGATTCGCTTCATCCGCTGTGAATGCGTAAGATGGCGAGATGACAACATACGCGCGCGCATATTTCAATTTATCTTTTAACAGGCTTGTGTCTGTAAGAATTTCAATGCTGCCGCCGCGCTTTTCAATGGCGTCTTTCAATGACTGAATTTCAGACTGCTGGTATTGATTCCCGTGCGCGTAATCGAGCAATATCGTGCCGCTTGCGCGTTTGATGTTTGCGTCTTCCGCAGGCGGAGTTTCAAGCGGGGCTTGTGGAATTTTCAACGCGCTGTAATCCGGCGTTGCGATGTCCGGGCGCGAGGGAATTCCGCGATAGAACCACAATCCGCGCGCAAAAATTGGAAGGAACAGGGCTGCAATTGCAATCCATTGCATGTACTTTTTCATGTTCGCCTCCTATGGCTTGACCGGCAGTTGCGGAATATATAGCATGTATACGCCCGGCTCAGTTGGGTAAGGGAAGGTAATCCCCTCCGGGCTTTGGATGAAAAATGAGGGCTGGCTCATTGGCGTTGACACCGCCAGCGAACGCAAGTCTACTGTTTTATAGTGAGCCACGCGCGCAAGTTCGGCAGCTTTATTGAGCGCGTCGCGTTCTGACCCGATCTCATCCGCAATGCCGATTTTTACCGCTTCGGTTCCTATCCATATCTTTCCGCTTAAGATGACATCCGCGCCGGCTTTGATTCTTTTTCCGCGTCCCATTTGGACGACTTGAAAAAATCCCTGCTTGACCATGTCAATCTGGCGCATATCCGCATCGCGCGGCGATCCCCATAATTTATAGGGACCTGTGGAAATAATTTCTTCAAAGATGAAAGGGCTGGGGGGCAGGTAGCCAATGACGCCGATGTTGCCAATCTCAGATGTGGACTTGACGTAGATGTGGTCTGTGTTCACAGCGAGATAATACGCGCCGCTTGCCGCCATTCCATTAACAGCGGTGACGACAGGCTTTTTTGCGCGCAGGCGGCTGAGTTCCATATAAACGGATTCGGTATCCACCACCGTGCCGCCGGGGCTGTCAAACGCAAGGACGACCGCGCGTATTTCTGGATGTTCCATCGCGTAATTGATTTGCGCGATCATGTCGCGCGCCGTGTATGGGTATATCGCGTCGTCGAGCCGTATGATGCCAATCACCGGGCGCGGAATTGCCGAAGCAGCCAGCAGCCCAATCATTAGCGGAAGCGCGAGCCACAATAACCACAAACGCACCTTGTCCCATTTAATGTCTGTTTCAGCCATGGCGTCTCCTTTTTATAGTGACAGTTTATTCAGCATATACGAGTTATGAAAGTTTGTCAATAAGGTTGTTTTTGGGTATAAAATACTGTATAGTTGCGCATGTTGCGCGCAACAATTTT
>DZBA01000319.1 GCA_022729775.1 Anaerolinea thermophila
CAAAGGTTGTCACATGGGACTGCAAAATCTCCCGATTTTGCCTCGAAAGTCAGGACGCGAAGCGTTCGAATCCATCCCTGACATGTTTTGCGTGCACACTTGCACTCCCGTGTTTTGCAACAAATTACGCAATAGAGGTAAAATCAAGGGGATATCAATATGTCGTCACCCCTTATCGAATTACGCAATGTATCAAAAACCTACTCCACTGCCGCAGGGGATTTTACGGCTTTAACGGATGTAAACCTCAAGATCGAAGCATCTGAGTTTCTTGGCATTTTAGGCAAATCGGGCGCGGGCAAATCCACGCTGTTGAACATGGTCAACGGCGTAGACCACCTCACCAGCGGAGAAGTCATCATGCACGCCGAGGGCAAGCGCGTTTCCATTCACGAAATGAGCGAAGACGCGCTCGCGCTTTGGCGCGGACAGAATATGGGCGTGGTGTACCAATCATTTCAACTACTGCCCATGCTGACCCTGCTCGAAAACGTCATGCTCCCGATGGATTTGGCAAACAACTTCCGCCCGCGCGAATCAAAAGAACGCGCCATGTATTTGCTCGACCTCGTTGAAATCGCCGAACACGCGCAAAAATTCCCCGCCTTCATCTCCGGCGGACAGCAGCAGCGCGTGGCAATTGCGCGCGCGCTTGCCAACGACCCCGCCATCCTCGTCGCAGATGAGCCAACCGGCAGCCTTGATTCGCTCACCGCTGACCACATCTTCGACGTATTCGAACACCTCACCAGCGAACAGGGCAAAACAATTGTAATGGTCACGCATGACATGGGACTCGCCAGCCGCTTCTCGCGCAGTTTGATGATTGCCGACGGGCAGCTGCTCGAACCCGAATTAGCCTCCGACTATGACCTCACCGTCAGGAGGAAGAAATGACCGCGCTTCGCCCCAGACGCAAACTGGATTCAGCGGCGCAGGTCGAATCAGCGCCCAATGAGATGATTAACCTGCACGGCGTTGCAAAGCGCTTCAGCAACGCGGCAGGCGAGTTCACCGTGCTAAAAAGCGTGGACTTGACCATTAATCGCAGCGAGTTTGTTTCCATTGTCGGAAAATCCGGCAGCGGAAAATCAACCCTGTTGAACATGATTACCGGCATTGACCATCCCAGCGAAGGGCAGGTGGTGGTCAACGGCACAGATATTTATACGGGCGTAAGCGAAAGCCAACGCTCGAAATGGCGCGGTAAAAATTTGGGCATCGTCTTCCAGTTTTTTCAACTGCTGCCCATGCTCACCCTGCTCGAAAATGTCATGCTCCCGATGGATTACGCGGACATGTATGACTTCGACGAGCGCCCCGCGCGCGCAATGGAATTGCTCAAACTCGTCGGCTTGGAAAAATTCGCAAACAAACTTCCCATCCTCGTCTCGACAGGGCAGCAACAACTCGTCGCAATTGCGCGCGCCATGGCATGTGACCCGCCTTTGCTCGTCGCCGATGAGCCGACAGGCAACCTTGATTCGCGTTCTGCGGATACAATTATTCAATTATTCGAGCAGTTTGTCTCGCAAGGCAAAACAATTGTCATGGTCACGCATGACCCGTCGTTGACTTCGCGCACGCACCGCAACCTCATCATCTCTGACGGCGAATTAATCAACGAGACAGTTTCACGCAGCTTGCCGCAACTGCGCCATCGTCACATGTTGGAATTTACCAAACTCGCGGAAGAACGCGCCTACAGACCCAATGAGACCATCATCTCGCGCGACCAGCGCGTGGATCATTTTTTCATGATTCGCGGCGGCTCGGTGGATGTTGTCCTGCGCGATGAAAAGAATCAGGAATATGTGCTTTCCACGCTTGCCAAAGATGAATTCTTCGGCGAGTCGGAATTGTTGCTGGATGGAAAGTCCATTGCGAATGTGCGCGCGGGCGACCAGCCTGTGGAGGTGGTTGCCATTCCCCGCGCCGACTTCCAGCGCGTGATGAACGAATCGCCCATTACAGCAGAAGCGCTTGGTAAAATAGTCCAAAAAAGACTGGAATCTCAAAGGATCGCAGACCGCCGAAGTTAAAACCTTTTGGGCTTTGCGTAAGGAATCGTTCATGATTGACCCAAGAAATTTGCCGCAGGTACTTTATGTAGAACACAGCGACGAAGCCCGCTCGCTTGTGCGCCGTTTGCTTTCACACAAATATGTAGTGTTGGAAGCGATTGACGCGCTCGATGGTTTTCAACTTGCCGAAGAGACACGTCCCAATTTGATTTTGGTGGATTACAACCTCCCGCACATGAGCGGCAGCGAAGCCACGACGCGCCTGCATAAAATATTGCCCAAGACCCCCATTGTGATCCTCTCTGCGAACTTATCCGATGGCGTGCGGGAACGCGCGCTCGCGGCAGGCGCGGTGGGCTTCATTCCCAAACCGATTGACCATGATTTTGAATCGCAAGTGGACGCCTACCTCAACGGTAAAGTGGAAATTTTGGATGACGCGGAAAAACATTTGCAGGCATACCAGCAGGAGTTGGTGGAAAAACTGGAAGGAAATGTCCGCCAGTTGAGCGCAACCGTGGAAAAGAACAAACACCTGCTGCAACAAAATGAGCGCATGTTCACCATGCTGGAACGCCGCCATAAACTTCTCGAAACAGCCGCGCGCGTCGGTCAAATGGTAACTTCGATTTTGAGCATTGACGAGCTGCTTAAACACACCGTCAATATTATTTGCAGCGAGTTTAATTTTTATTACTCTGGCATTTTTCTCATCTCGGAAGATAATGAATGGGCTGTGCTGCGGGCGGGCTATGGCTCGGCTGGGCGCAAGATGATGACCGAAAATTACCGCCTGCATTTGGATGAGCGCTCGATGATTGGCAACTCCATTTTGAAGAAGCAGGCGAAGATTGCGCTCGATGTCGCGGGCGAAGAGTCGCGTTTCAAGAATCCGTTTTTGCCGAACACGCGCTCCGAAATGGCGCTTCCGCTGATTGTGCAAGACCGCGCTTTGGGATCATTGACCGTTCAAAGCGACGAACTCAACGCGTTTTCAGAAGACGATATTACATCGCTGCAAGCCATGGCAGACCAGGTCGCCATCTCCATCAACAACGCGCAGTTGATGTTCAAACTCGAAGCCGCCACGCAGGAAATTGTCCGCACCAAAACATTCGAGGCGATTGCCACCGCAACGGGTGAGGCGATTCATTGGGTGGGGAACAAAGCCGCGCCGATTCCGGGCAGCGTCAAGCGCGTGCGCGAAGACCTTCAATACATTCTTGCGCTTGCCGCCCACCCCGCCGAATTGGATATGACCAACGAATCGATTCGCGGCGCGGTGGAAGTCATCCAGGAAGAAGCCGAGATGAAAGGCTTGGACTTGCCGAAAATTCTCGCGGAAATGTCCACCATGAAGTCGAATCGTTTGCAGGCGTTGGTCAGCGTAGAATCGTTGATGGAAGATTTGGACATCGCGGAAAATAGCGCGGTGACGATTTTGAGCATCAAGGAAGGTTTGATTGGTCCCGCGCGTAAACGCAATGACATCCCCGTTTCGCTGCGCGATATGATTACAGACACGGTCTCTAACATGGGCTTGCCCGCCGGCGTTGTTCAAATGGAATGGGCGGAAGATATGCCCAACGCAATGGTTGACCCGCGACAGGTGGAACAGGTCTTCAATAACTTAATCAAAAATTCGTGGGAGGCGATGTCTGGTGTGATTGCCGACCCGAAAATTCACATCAGTGGGCGGCGCGATAACGACTATCGCTTTGTGCTGGTCACAATCAAGGATAATGGTCCCGGCATCCCGAAGGAAATCCAAGATAAGATTTGGGTCTCGTTCTTCACCACCAAAGGCGGAAGCGGCGGAACGGGCTTGGGGCTTTCGGCGGTGCTGCAAATCGTCAACCAGCATGGCGGCAGTATTTCATTGGAAAGCGAACCCGGTCACGGCGCGATGTTTTCTGTCCGCTTGCCGGTGGCAAAGAAATTATAAAAGTAAACTAAAACCTGATAATTTACAAAATTTTTCAGGTTTATTTAAAATAAAC
>DZBA01000320.1 GCA_022729775.1 Anaerolinea thermophila
CCCAGCGCGTGCGCCGCCATTTGAATCATCACCGTATGCGTGCCTTGACCGACTTCCGCGCCCGCGTGATGAACAACAGCGCGCTCGATTTTTCCATTGCCGTGAATCTCCACTTTCGCCCAGCAGTTTTCCTGATAGCCAAAAGAGAAACCGACATTTTTGAAGCCGGCGGCAAATCCGCGTCCACGCACAAGATGGGGCTGCGTCTTCTTTAATTTCTTCTTCCAATTGAATTGGTCGCGCGCCGATTCAATACATTTGACGATGCTGACTGGCGTCGGCACGGGCGTGCCAACATCCAAAGTATCGCCATCGCGCAAGGCATTCTTCAAGCGGAACTCCACCGGGTCCATGCCGAGTTTTTCCGCGAGTTTGTTCATCTGCGATTCCGCCATGAACAATGCCTGCGGCGCGCCAAATCCGCGGAAGGCTGCGCCCGGCACATTATTGGTATAAATGCCATACACATCGGTCTTGACATTGGGGATGGCGTACGGTCCCACTGATGTAATTGTCGCGTTGCCAAGCACTTTATTCGTCGTGTACATATACGCGCCGCCATCGGCGATAAGTTCAATTTCCGCCGCGACGAGTTTGCCATCTTTGGTTGCGCCCCATTTCGCCTTAATCACAGAAGCATGACGCTTGCCGTGACCAATAATCGAATCGCGCCGCGACCAGATGGTCTTGACCGGTTTATTTAACTTTAACGTAGCAAGCGCAAGAACAATTTGCACCGACAAATCTTCACGTCCGCCAAACGCGCCGCCAATGGCGGGATAAATCACGCGCACTTTTTCTTCAGGCAATCCCAGCGCGTGCGCGATTCCTTCGCGGTCGGCATGAGTCCACTGACCTGCGGCTTCAACCGTTACGCGACCTTCTTCGTCAATATAGGAAAGCCCCGCTTCGGGCTGCAAGTAAGCATGTTCCTGAACGGGCGTGTGATATTCACCTTCCACAATGACATCGGCTTGTTTGAACGCTGACTCAGTATCGCCCTTGCGGATTCGATAATGGACGCAGATATTCGTATCGCCCAAATCGGGATGAAGGAGCGGCGCGCCGGGTTTCATTGCGCTAACCGAATCCAGCAGCGCGGGTAAATCTTCATACTCCACTTCGATCAATTTCGCCGCAGATTCCGCCTCACGTTCAGAGTTGGCAACCACCACCGCAACTTGGTCGCCCACAAAGCGGACAATATCTGTATACGGTTTCGCCGCGCCCGGTCCGCATAAGACGGGCTGGTCTTTGATTTGCAAACCATATTCGTTGACAGGAACGTCCTTCGCTGTGTAAACTGCTACAACGCCCGAAGCGGATTCGGCTTTGCTTGTGTCAATGCGAAGCACGCGCGCAGAAGGGCGTTCCGCAAAAACGACTTTCAAATACAACATGTCATCACGGTACAGATCGCCAGAATACAGCGCCTGACCAGTTACTTTATCGTGCGCATCCACGCGCGGAATTGATTTTCCAATTGATTGTTTCGACATAGATTCCTACCTGGTGTACTTCTTAACCTTAATTTTAGGCGGGGGCGCATCCATCGGTCCATAGCGCTTGGGGTTGACCAGGCGATACAAAACCGCATACACCAATGAGATGGCGCTGCCCAGAATGATAGTATACAAAGCGCCAATAACAAGCAGCGCGTACAGGTTGTTGATATTTGCAATCGGGTTGAATATCGTCGCCAGCCCGTCTGTGCTAAAAAGCTCTTCAGGCAAGATCGGATATCCCAACAACTGCGGGGGAATATAAAAAGCCAGGCTGCTGTTAATGGTCAGGGATGCCAGCAAAAGAGAAAGCGCAGGGACTATCAAGATCAGCATAAACCCAATCATGCGCCATAGACAGCCATGCGTTGGGTCTTCTTTAACTTCCTGTACTTGAACACGTCTTGAGTATTTACCCATGAATACCTCTTAAGCCTTTATCTTGCTTGCGTCTTCGATTGCCTTCACAATTTTGTAGTAACCAGTACAACGACAAAGGTTTCCTGCAATTGCCTGTTCGATTTCATTGCGTGTGGGGTTATTCTTCTCATTCAACAGCATCGCGCTCGACATCAAAAAGCCCGGCGTGCAATAACCGCACTGCACGGCGCCATCTTCGATGAACGCCTCTTGAACGGGATGCAGACGCTCGCCATTCGCAAGCCCTTCAACTGTCACAATCTCCGCGCCATGCGCGCGCGGCGCCGGCACAAGACAAGCCATCACAGCCTGCCCATCGAGATAAACCGTACACGCGCCGCATTCCCCTTCGCCACAGCCTTCTTTTGTCCCAGTTAACATGCCTTCTTCGCGCAACAAATCCAGCAAATTTTTGTCATGCCCGCTTGCGAAGGAAACACTCTTGCCGTTGACTTTTGTCTCAATCGGCATTTCGGGGAATTGACTCGCTGCTTGCAAATAGGTCTTCTTGAGTTTTTTCTCGCGCAGCAAAACTGGATTCTTCGGCATTCCGGGCTGTTCCGCGCCAGATAGAATTGCGGTCAGCGCGCGCGCCGTGATGACCTTGACCATCTCGCGGCGATATGCAGCCGAGCTGCGCACATCGTCAATGGGGGTCGCGGCTTTCATCGTCAACACCGCTGCTTCCGCGATATTCTTCTCGTTGAGTTTTTTGCCCGCGAGGAATTTTTCCGCTTTTGCTGCGTGAATAATGGTCGGCGCAACCGCGCCCAAAGTGATGACCGCCGACTTGACCGTCTGTCCGCGCAAGGTCAACACCGCCGCCACATTCACCAGCGAGATTGCCTGCGCACGCCGCAGCGCAAGTTTGATAAACGCGCCGCGCTGATTCTCTTGCAATGCCGGGAAGGAAATATCCACCAGCATTTCATCAGGCTGCATGACATTTTTGCGCACGCCGGTGTAGAATTTTTTCAATGGGACGACTCTTGCGCCGCGCGTCGAAAGCAGGGTCACGCTTGCGCCAAGCGCCATCAACGGGGTGATGGTGTCATTTGCAGGCGAGGCGGTGATGAGATTTCCGGCGACGGTTCCGCGATTGCGGATTTGCGGCGCGCCCACTTCCCATGCTGCCCGCGCCAGCGGATATGCGCGCGCGCGAATTAACTTCGACCCGGCGCAGTCGTTATGCGTCACCAAGGGTCCGAGGTGAATCACATCGTCTTCATCAATTGAAATTTTATCGAGATGGGCAATGCGCGTTACGTCAATCAGGGTGTCAATTCCCTTGCGAACGCCGCGCTCGAGTTCGAGAACGAGGTCTGTGCCGCCAGCGACAACGCGGGCGCTTTCCTTTTTTTCCCCTAAAATTTTCACGACCTCATCAATGGTAGTTGCGTTAATATAGTTGTGCCACATAGGATTTACAGAAAGAAATTATTCCCTGCTCCCCGTCACTGCTTCAGAGCGGCGCTCGAAAGTTTCGACAGCAAGGCGGGCAAGGGAAGTTAAATTACGAATGGCGGCGGGCAGCGCTTCGTCGTCGCCCAAACTGGCTTCGACATTGTCCAACGCGCGCGAAACCTGATCGCCGAGGTCAAAAAACGCAAGGTCAAATTGATAGATGGCTTCGAGCTCCTTTTGGTTAATCATCACCGCGTCAAAAACGCCGGAATATCCGCGCGAGGCGCGTGAGACCTTGTCAATAAAAGTTCTCAACACAAGCGCGGCTTTATCCATATCATCCACAAATTCAATCTTGCCGTTGTTGACAAGTTCAACTTGCAGGTTTGAAGTGCGACTCCAATATTCCTCAAAGCGGCGCGCCACGGTCTCGCGCAGCAATTTATCGGCATCGCGGCGATTTTGCCTTTCGATATATCCGCTGAAACCGGGGATATACGACAACAGTTTTTCAAATGGGTCAGCGTAACCTTTTACTTTCTCAAAGAAATCACTCATAACGAGCCTCCTGAATTTATCGTGCAGGGTACAAACAGTGTCTATTATATCGTTTAATTCCAGTTATAATCAAGTTATCATTTTGGCTCTCTGGGAATTGCCGTGATGCTCGGCTGGATTGCCAAATCCAGCCGT
>DZBA01000321.1 GCA_022729775.1 Anaerolinea thermophila
GTAATTGGTAAGTTGGTAATTGGTAATTGGTAATTGGTGAAGCCCCCCGAGTTCAAGAGAATTCGGGGGGCTGTTTCATTGGTATAATGCAAACATGACAGCAATTTCGCCCAGTTTGCGTAAAGAAGTTACGCGCCGTTTGGTAAATGAGTTTCACCCTGAAACGGTGTATTTGTTCGGCTCTTATGCGTGGGGAAAGCCAACTTCCAGCAGCGACTTGGATTTTTTAGTCATTGTCACGCACAGCCGACAAAAGCCCATTCAACGGGCGGTACGCGCGCAGCGCAGTTTACGCGGCATACAAGCGGCAGTGGATGTTCTGGTCAAAACCCGAAAAGAATTTGAGCAATTTGTTTCGGTAAAAGCCTCTCTTGAAGCGCAAATTGTCAGGGAAGGAAAACTCCTTTTGGATCAAGGGAAGATTGTGAAAGAGATGTGGGAGAAGTAATTGGTAAGTTGGTAAATTGGTAGATTGGTGAAGCCCTCCGAGTTCAAGAGAATTCGGGGGGCTTTGTTCTTCTTATCGTAATGTCGTATAATCCAAATTATGGAAACAGAAGCGATCTTCCAAGTCCCGCCTTTACATCAGCGCAAGCGCATTCCGATGAAGACCATCCGCGCAATTGCGAAGCACATCGCGGATAGATTCAACCCCGAACAGATTATTTTGTTCGGCTCGCACGCGTATGGCAAGCCGACCGCGTGGAGCGACGTGGATTTGCTGGTGGTGATGGATGTGCCAGATGGGAAGGAAATGGAAACATCTTTGGAAATTATGGAGTCGCTTCCGAAGTTATCTTTTCACGTGGATGTGATTGCCCGCTCACGTCAGGTCATCGAACGGCGCAAGAAATTATTTGATTGGTTTTTGATTGATATTACCGAAAAGGGGAAGGTGTTATATGAACGAAGTCACAAGTGAGTGGGTCTTCAAAGCGGAACAGGACTTTCACAGCGCGGACGCGCTTTTGCACGCTGTAGAAGTTCCGTTTGCGGAAACAGCGGCTTTTCACTGCCAGCAATGTGCCGAGAAATATTTGAAGGCGTTTTTACAGGAAAACGCAATTCGCTTTGAGCGCAAGCACGACTTATTGCCATTGATGGATTTATGCGCCGAAGCAGATGAAGGCTTCAAAAAACTTGAAGATGACCTGCGAAGCCTTGAACATTACGCTGTTGCCATTCGCTACCCGGGCGCAAGCGCGTCTGTGGAACTTGCGGAATCCGCCTTCGACGCAGCGGAAAGAATTCGGAAGTTTGTGAGAAAGAAATTAGACATCGAGAAAGCGTAACGCGGAATTCATTCCGCAGCAAAACGCGAAATAAATTTCGCGATACAAAACAGGCAAGGAAGAACTTATGGAAGAATTTTGGGAAAACTATAAAGAGTTAATCATCGGCGCGTTGCTTGGCGGCGCAATTAAGGTGATGTACGATTACCTGTCGCCAAGTATCAAAAAATGGCTCGATGTTTTGCCTGCCGTTTTGGGCTGGGGTGTGAAACATAAATATTACGAGCAAATTACTCTAAAACGCGAAAATCTCAAGTTGGTGGGTCCGTATGCGGACTTGGAAAAACCTCCAAAGTTGGAGAATGTTTACATCGCCCTCAAATTGAATTCCGAAGGCGAAACCCGCCCCGAAGATTGGACGCGGATTTTCAAGAAATCCAACAAACATATTGCCATTAAGGGAATGCCGGGGACAGGCAAGACCACCCTGCTGGATTATCTGATTTTGATTTTTGCGGGGAAGGTCAATCATCCCTTGCGAAAAGAGTTGGGAAATTTGATTCCCGTTTACGTGCGCCTGCGCCAGTTGAAAAAACAAACCTTGCAGGAATTCATCGGCAGCAAGGATTTTCTTGCCAGCAAAGAAGAAATTAAATTTGATTATTTCGAGAAGCGCCTGCAACGCGGCGAATGTCTGGTGTTGTTCGATGGCTTGGACGAGGTTTTAGATGAAAAAGAAAAAGAGCACGCCATAGAACAGATTAATTGGTTTGCTCAATGGTATGGAAAAAACCGCATTGTCATCACTTCGCGCCCGCAAGGATGGAGCAAATCCTTCTTTCCCAAGTTCGATGAGTATGATATTCAAGACTTAAGCGATACGGACGTTTTCAAATTCATTCAAGACTGGTATCGCGTGGTCAATGTTTCTGCGGAACGTAAAAAACTGCCCGAAAAAGCCAGCCCTGAGCAAGTTCGCCTGCTGGAAGAAGAGGCGCGGGAAGCCGCTGATCAAGATGCCAAAAAACTATATGCCGCACTGGAGAAAAATCACGGGTTGTTCAAAGTGGCGCGCGCGCCGTTGATTTTGGTCTTGATTACGCTGGTCTATAAACACGAACACCGCCTGCCGCAGGGACGCGCGGAAGTGTACGAGAGCTGCCTGAAAATTTTACTCAGCACATGGGAGGAGGGCAAAGGCATTCAATCCCCATTAACCGCCATTCCTTACGAAAATAAATGGAGCGTTCTTTCCGCGCTGGCGTATGAATTTTTGAAGCGCGGCGTGATTCAGTTGAAGACGCGTGAGTTGTGCGAAATCATCGAACCATTGCTGGCGAAGAAAAATATTGCCGTTCCCGCCCCGCGTTTTATCGAATACATTGCGGGACGCGCGGGTATCCTTGCCGATTTTGGCGTGGACGAGTACGGCTTTGCTCATCGCGCTTTGCAGGACAGGCTCGCCGCCGATTATGTCAAGCAAAAAAGTCTCTCGGTGTCATTGCTGGAACATGCGGATAAACCCGAATGGCGCGAGGTGATTCTGATTACCGCAGGGTTGGTGGACGAGAAAGCCCGCGCCGCGTTGATAGACGCGCTGTTGACGCAAGGCGACCAAAGCGCCGCAAGTTTGGCAATGGCGGGTTGGAGTCTCGCTGAAGGCGTGGCGGTTGAAGATGAACAGCGTCAAAAAGTGACCGCGACTCTTGCGGCGCGTTTGAATGTGGTTGAATCTTCCTCTGACTTTTCTTTGTTGTCAAATTCCTTCTCCGCCGCCGACCCCAAAGCCATGCAATCTTGGATGGGAACTGTGCTGTCGGGATACAATCCCGACCTACAGAAGCGCGTGCTTTCCACGCTGATCAAAATGAAGCCCGAAGAAGGCAGACCGTTTACGCACACCTTGACCCGCATTCTCGCCGACTCCCATGCCGAAGTGAATTTACGCGCCCAATGCGCCCTTGCCATCGCCAGCCTCAAACCCCAAGCGGACTCTGAACTCTGGCGCATTTTAGAATCCGCCCGCGAACCAAAACAGGATGTAAAACTAAAAGCCGCCGCGACTTGGGCATACTGCGAACTTGGCAGATACGAAAAACTCGGATTGATAAAAATACCCGCAGGCGAGTTTTTGATGGGCAGTTCTGATGAAGATAGAAGCGCAGAAGATAACGAAAAGCCCCAACACCGTCTTTACTTGCCCGATTATTACATCGCCCAATTTCCCGTCACGGTCAAGCAATACCGCGAGTTCCTCCAAGCAAGCGGACATGAGACAGGCGATAGCGATAGTCTCAAAGGCGTGGATGACCATCCCGTTGTGTGGGTGAGTTGGAAAGATGCGCTAAAGTATGCTCAATGGCATGGACTCACCCTGCCAAGCGAATCCGAATGGGAGAAAGCAGCCTCTTGGGATGACGCGAAAAAAGAAAAGCGGATTTATCCGTGGGGCAATGAGTGGCGTAAAAATTATGCCAATACAGAAGAACTTTGGAATTCTGGTTTGCTTGCAAGGTTATTGAGCCGTGATAAAAAACAGACGACAAAGATAGGGGATTTTTCCCCGCAGGGTGATTCGCCTTATGGCTGTGTAGATATGGCTGGCAACGTCTGGGAATGGACTCGCAGCGTTCGTAAGCCTTACCCTTATGACCCCAATGACGGGCGCGAAGACCAGCCAGATAAATGGACTGTTCAGAGAGGAGGTTCTTTTTATTGGGATAAAAAATACTCGCGCTGCGCCTTCCGTGGCGGCGACTTCGACTTCGACGACGGC
>DZBA01000322.1 GCA_022729775.1 Anaerolinea thermophila
GGAGATGCCGTGTGAACTGGCGGGCCAGCCAAATCCGCTTGCGACGAGTCCGCCGCCGCAGCTGTTGGATGCGTTGCCGCCGCCCGTGCCTGTATTTGCGCCGCGTCCCAAAGTTGGGATGTTCTTTGTCCAATCTTCCAGATCGCGCGATCCGCCCGGAATCATCACCACAGCGCCGGTCTCAATTTTCGGGTCGGTCAAGTCCACTTGATTGCCGGGAAAGTTGATGATGTCTTCCGCGTTTGCGTCGAATTTTTCCGCAACGGTCTCGAAGGTGTCGCCATCTTTCCATTCATAATACAAGCCGTCAATGGGCGGTATCTGTAATTCCATGCCGGGTTTGAGGTTGTGCGGGTTATCTTCTAAATTTTCGTTGACGTATAAAATGCTTTCGGATTTTAGTTTGAACTCTTCCGCGATGCTTAACATGGCGTCACCGCGCGAGACGCGATACAGCGTTGGTTCGTAGCGCGGTCTTTCGGGGATGTTTGTCTTCAATTGCAGGTTGCGCGAAATGGAAGAAGGCGCGCTGCCTCCGCTTGTCCCCAGCGCGGGTGCGTTGACCTGCGCCGAATTCGCGCCCGGCGCGCTGGTCGGCTGCGGCATGGGAATTGTCCCTGCTGCGGCGCGCGAATTTTTGTACACAAACGCGGAGCCTAGCAACGCGGCAACAATGACCAGCGTGACAATCCAACTGACAATTGTAAAGCGATCGAATTTGGTTTTGGTTTGCGCGCGCGGCTTGGTGGATGGCTCATTCACTGCCGGCACATCTTTTGGCGCGCGTGTTGTTTTGCTGCCAAACTTTTCTAGAAACTTTTTCATGCTTTAACTATAACACGTCCTTAACTAGACTCTCTTAAGTCCAATGTGTGCACGCAAAGGTTGTCACCTGGGACTGCAAAATCTCCCGATTTTGCCTCGAAAGTCAGGAGACTTTCGAATCCATCCCTGACATGTTTTGCGTGCACACAGTCCAATTCACCGCAGATAAACACGGATGAAAAGGATTTATCTGCGTTTATCTGCTTTCATCTGTGGTTAAAAATTCTTTAAGAAAAAATCTCTTACAAGAGAACTGAGCGCATTATGCGTCCCGCGTGAGATTTTCAAGAAATTCGATGTTGTTTCTCGAACGTTCCATGCGGGTCACAATGGCTTCGGTTGCCACAGAGTTATCCATGCCTGCGCCTTGTGGCGGGGGAGAAATCATCTGGATGAACATACGGCGCATGAGCCATACGCGCTGGAGCAGGTCGGGTCCGAGCAGCAGGTCTTCGCGGCGCGTGGAAGAGCGTTCGATGTCCACTGCGGGGAAGATGCGGCGTTCCTGCAATTTGCGCGAAAGGATTAATTCCATGTTGCCGGTGCCTTTGAATTCCTCGTAAACGACATCATCGAGGCGCGAGCCGGTGTCTACGAGACAGGTGGCGATGATGGTCAGCGAGCCGCCGCCTTCGACATTACGCGCCGCGCCGAAGAATCGTTTGGGCGGGTACAGCGCGGAAGGGTCCATACCGCCGGAGAGCGTGCGCCCGGAGGGGTTGACCACAAGGTTGTACGCGCGCGCGAGTCGCGTAATCGAATCCATCAGGATGACGACATGGCGACCAATTTCCACAAGGCGTTTGGCGCGTTCCAGCGCGAGTTCTGCGGTGCGGACATGCGAGGTGACAGGCTCGTCGAAGGTGGAGGCGACTACTTCCGCGTCTACCGAGCGATCCATATCGGTCACTTCTTCGGGGCGTTCGCCGATGAGCGCGATGATCAAATGCACGTCGGGGTATTTGGTTGAAATCGAATTTGCAATTTGTTTAAGAATTGTGGTCTTGCCCGCTTTGGGAGGAGAAACAATCAAGCCGCGTTGCCCGCGTCCGATGGGCGCAATTAAGTTGATGAGTCGGGGCGCAAGCGTTTCGGCGCTGGTTTCGAGGTCAAAACGTTTTTCTGGAAATATGGGGGTGAGATTTTCAAAAACTGTTCTGTGAGACGCTTCTTCCGGGTCTAAGCCGTTGATTGATTCCACCTTTAGCAATCCAAAATGTCTTTCACTTTCGCGCGGGGGGCGCACCTGTCCAATGACAAGGTCGCCTGCGCGGAGGTCGTACTTTCTCAATTGCGCCTGCGAGACGTAAACATCCTGGTCGCTGATGCGGTAGTTGGTGGCTCGTAAAAAGCCGATGCCCTCGCTCATAATTTCGAGGATGCCGCCGCGCAGTTCAATGCCTTCTTTTTGCGCCTCCGCCTCGCGGATCATCATCGCGAG
Source organism: Anaerolinea thermophila (assembly GCA_022729775.1). Taxonomy (GTDB): domain Bacteria; phylum Chloroflexota; class Anaerolineae; order Anaerolineales; family Villigracilaceae; genus Villigracilis. Next base: position 2,267 of record DZBA01000322.1, read on the forward strand.
GGTCTCCTTCTTTAACCGGTTTGCATTGGTAATGCCCAATGACTTTGCCATTGCGCGCAGTTTTGGCAGCGGCTCGTTTTCTAATTCGAGTATTTTCATGACGCTCTTTTCTCTTTGGAAATTGGTTTGGAAATTGGAATGAAATACAAAATAACCAGTATCCTAATTTTGGGAACTGGCAGGTTTCTTAAAAGGTTGTAAAAGAAATAGGGATTTTAATCAAGGTTATTGTTGCGTTATCCACATGTTGTGAATGTTGGATGTGAAGTAATTAATTTGGATTGTCAACATTCAGGGGAAGTGAAGATATTATAGCACGCACACTTAAGCAGTGCAAGCGAATTGTTTGCCGAAAAAAATATTCAATGGTTTTGTCACGCGGACTCCGCAAGTTCTACTTGCGGAATTTCAAAAAAAATAGAATTCGCAGAATTCCAGAACAAGTAGAAGTTGCAGAATTCCAGAAGTAGAACTTCTGGACTCCGTTTTTAATCCACTACGCGGTTTTGCAAATTCAACATGCGGGCGTATAAACCGTTTTGCGCGAGCAATTCCGCGTGCGTTCCGCGCTCCACAACCTGCCCGTGATTCATCACCAAAATTTTGTTCACGTTTTCCAGACCAATCAGACGGTGCGTAATCAGGATGGAAGTCTTTTGCTTCATCGCGCCGAAGAGAGTCTCCAACACGGCGCGTTCGGTCAGCGGGTCGAGGTTGGCGGTGGGTTCGTCCAAAATCAAAATCGGCGCGTCCTTGATGAGCGCGCGCGCGATGGCAAGCCGCTGGCGCTCCCCGCCGCTGAGTCGCGCGCCTTGTTCGCCAATCATGGTTTCGTAACCTTTGGGCAGGCTCATAATAAAGTCGTGGATTTGCGCGGCTTGGGCGGCGGATTCCACTTCCTCCCGCGTCACCTTGCAGCGGGCAAAGCGCAGATTTTCATAGATGGATGCGTTGAAGAAATACGCATTCTGTGAGATGTATCCCATCTGCGCGCGGACTTCATCCTGCGGGCGGAGTTTGAGCGACGTGCCGCCAAGCCTTATCTCCCCGCTGTCATAATCCCAAAAGCGCAGCAGCAAACTGGCAAGCGTGCTTTTCCCCGCCCCGCTGGGTCCGACGATGGCGAGAGATGTTGAAGGTTTAAGGTCGAAGGTTATATGTTGCAAAGCAGGCGCGGAGGTGTTGGGGTAAGCAAAGGAGAGATTAGATAAATGGATATTAGATGAGTAGGGGGTAGGTAACTCAACACTACCATTCTCTAATCCTCTACTCTCTACTCTCTGTTCTCTACTCTCTAAATCCACCACCTCGAACAATCTTTGTGCGGCGGCGCGGGAGGCGTTCCACATTTGGGCGGCAAGCGGCAGCGGTGTGACGGCTTCAAAGGCGGCGAGAGTCAGCAAGGTCAGCGAGGCGAGCATAACTCCGTTCAGATTTCCAGCAGCGACTTGCGGAATGGCAAGGAAGAGAATCATCCACGCGGAGAGTTGAGTCAGAATCAGCGAGAGCGCGGATTGAATCCCCGTGACGGCAGCCATGCGTTTTTGCGCCTCACCGTAAGAATCTGCCAGCGCCGCGACTTGGTTCGCGCGCGCCGCGCCGCGCCCGTAGGCGAGCAAATCCGCCATGCCTTGAATGCCATCCACGAGGGCGGAATGTAAATCCGCGCGGATGGAAATGGCGCGCGCGCCGGGCTTGCGGCTGAATACTTGCGCGAGGGCGGGCAGAATCAAACCCGCC